>CAJFUP010000160.1 GCA_904420225.1 uncultured Lachnospiraceae bacterium | reverse complement strand
TGAATAAACATGGTTTATTACCAATGATAAGAGTCCGGGCTCAAAGTCCCACTTGTTTGTGCTTGAAAGGATGACGGCACATATAACCATACGGGGTCGAAAATAAATTCGCCACTCCTCCTTCCGTGCTCTGTAGTGTATTGCTATTCCCTATAAGAATTATAAATCAAAAAGTGGAGGGGCACAACTTTTTTCATGACTTGTTTGTGCCTTGAGCGAAGCGAAAGGAATGGTAAAAACCATGCAGGTAGAATTTTCCACCTTCCGTCCCATGCACCGGGAGATACGAGACGAGTTGGAAGACGCGTTTCACCGGGTCATGGAAGAGAGCTGGTTTATTAGGGGAAAGGAATGCGCCGAGTTTGAGCGGGAATTTGCCGGTTTTTGCGGCTGCCGTTTTGCCGTGGGGGTGGGAAATGGGCTGGATGCCCTCTACTTGATTCTGCGGGCTTTGGAAATCGGGGCTGGAGATGAAGTTATCGTGCCGTCCAATACGTTTATTGCCACCGCGCTGGCCGTGTCCTATGTCGGCGCAAAGCCCGTACTGGCGGAACCGGAGCCAGGCACGTATAACATATCAACAGACCAGATCCGCCGCGCCATTACCCCCAAAACCAAGGCCATCGTGCCCGTTCACCTGTACGGGCGGCCTGCGGATATGGATCCCATTTTGGAGCTGGCCCAGCGTCACCGCCTTTATGTCATCGAAGACGCCGCCCAGGCCCACGGGGCACGCTACAAAGGCAGGCGGGCGGGAGCCATGGGAATCGCCGCCGGATTCAGCTTCTATCCCGGCAAGAACCTGGGCGCTCTGGGAGACGGGGGCTGTGTGACCACCGATGATCCCCAGCTGGCGGAGCGGGTGCGGGTCTTGGGAAATTATGGGTCTGGCGTCCGGTATCACCATCTGATGCTGGGAACCAATTCCCGGCTGGATGAGCTGCAGGCGGCATTTCTGCGGGTGAAGCTGCGGCATCTTGAGCAGTGGAGCAGGGAGAGAAAGCGGATTGCTTCCCGCTATCTGGAAGAAATGGACAATCCCTCCGTTTGCCTTCCTATGAGAAATTCGGAGAAATATGACGGCGTATGGCACATTTTTCCCATCCGATGCCGACAGCGGGATCAACTGGAGGCCTGGCTGTCTTCCCGTGGAATTGGGACGGCCAAACATTACCCCGTCCCCATTCACAGGCAAGAGGCGTACCGGGGAATGTATGAACAGGATGGGTACCCGGAGGCGGATGCCATTTCCCGCACAGAGCTGAGCCTGCCTTTGTACTATGGTATGACGGAACAAGAGATTTCCCATGTCATTGAAAGTGTCAATGCGTTTCCGGGATAAGAGGAGGAGACAGTGAGAGAATTGGTAATCCTTGGCGGCAATCGGCTCCATGCCGGATTCGCCATGAAGAAACAGGAACTGGGGATTGACAAAATCATCGCGGTGGACTGGAATGCCCGGCCTGATTTTGCCGGGGATTTGTCCGTCTGCTGTGATATCAAGGATGCAGATGCGGTGTGGGCCAGTTCCGCTATCCGCTGGGAACAGGTTATGTGTGTATACACATCGGCGGATGCCGGTACTGCATCGCAGGCAGAACTGCATCGCAGAATGGGACTGCTGACACCGGCTCAAGAGGCCCTGGACAATGCACGGATCAAAGGCAGAAGTTCAGCCTGTTGGGAGAAAGCCGGAATTTTAAACAAGTATTCCAAGGTGCTTGAGGTGCCGGAAGCCTTTACCCGGTATGACGGGGGCAGCTATATCTGGAAGCCCAACTGTGCCAGCGGTTCCAGAAATATCACCATCCTTGAGGGAGACGATGTAACGCCGCAAAGCGCAAAAGAGGCCTGGCAGCTGGCTGCCCAGGCCTCTGCGGATCACTGTGTCATTGTGGAGGAATTTTGCCGGGGAACGGAGTACACGGTGGAAATGCTGGGCGATGGGATGGGGCATGTGGCTGTATATGGAATATCCAAAAAATACCATACCCCATACAATACCCAAAACAAGATCGCGGTGAACCTGCATTTCTGCCCAGCCGATGTGTCGGATGACAGGCTGGAGGCCATTGCGGCCTTTGGGGCCAAGTGTTACCGCGCCTTGGGACTGTCAGCCTCTTTCGGTCATCTGGAAATCATCGAAAAAGAGGATGGGACTTTGGTGCCGGTGGAGATGGGAGCCCGCTCCAGCGGATTCATCGCTTCCCACCTCATTGATTTGATCCATGGAAAAACCGTGTATCTCCCCGACTATGCCCGGGTATTGCGGGGCGGTGCAGTGCGGGACGGCATCACATATCCGGGAACCCGATCTGCCATGTATTATTTTTACGATGTGCAGCCTGGCATCATGGAGCGGGAGAAAACCATTCTGGACTTTCTCCCTTCGGACATCCAAAGTTTTGCCCATAGCCGGGAAGGACTGAAAGCGGGCAGATACTACGCCCCCATTCAGGCAGACCATCAGCGGTATGGATTTGAGATCCTGGCAGGGGACAGAAAGCTTCTTACCATTCAGGCGGTGGAACAGGCCCAAACCCAGTGGAACTGCGCTGTCATGAAGGAAGAAACGCAGTAAAATGCGGATAGGTGTCTGCATGTCACCAGAGAGGAGTAAAATCAAATGACCATAAAAGAGAAAATGATTGATTACATTCGGAGAAATCGGGTATCTTCCACGGAGATTGCGGATTGCCTGGGAAAACAGGGGGGATTGGAAGGAATCCATGCCTTGAATCCGAGGCATTTTGAGGCGGGAGAGATCCATTACCTGTTTGCGGTGGAGGAATCCAACTGGACGGTACACGAAGACTTACAGGGAGAGGTCAGCGACAAGATTATCTTCATCGACGGTATCGATGTCAACGGACGCGCCATCATCGGCGATCTGGTGGCAAAATACATTTTGTTTTATAAAGAGAATCGTGCCATTGTTTCCAACGGCCGTATGCGGGATGCCCATACCCTGGTGAAAGAAAATTATCCCATCTGGTGCACTGGCGTGTCCCCGGTGGGATGTTTTAATCGTCCCGTTGTCCGGGAAGCCTTTGCGGAGGAAATCCGCCGAGGCCGGGAGCGCTACCACGGCGCCATCGCCGTCTGCGATGATTCCGGAGTGGCGGTGATTCCCAAAGAAAAGATCACAGAGGAGTTTTTGGGGAAAATTGCGGCCATGGAAGAGCAGGAAGATATCTGGTACGACTGCATTGACAGAAGAAAATGGTCTACATTTCGCACCATTTGCCTGAGGGAATATCTAGGGGAGCGCGGGGATTGAGGGCATCAAATGCTGCTGCAGTTGTTCAGCGGCGGGAGACGTCGGGGCCTGTGCGTGCGGCGAGAAGGAGGGTTTCATGAAAACAGCATGTTTTATCCCCATTAAATCCAATTCTGAGCGGGTGCCTGGGAAGAATTTTCGGCTGCTGAATGGGAAGAAATTGTATGAGTATGTGTGCGAACATGCCCAGGAAGCGGGGGTGTTTGATGATATTTATGTGGATACCAACAGCAGTGAGATTATGGAATATGCCGGGAGGCGGGGCCTGCAGGTAATTGAGCGCAAGGAGGAGCTGGCAAGGAATACAGCCAATGGCAATGATTTGCTTTTGCACCATTTCTCGTGTTTTCCGGATTATGATTATTATTTTCAGCTGTTCGCCACAGCTCCGTACCTTAGACCGGAGAGCATACGGCGCTGTTTTATACAGCTGGTCAGTTCCGGGGAGTACGATTCCTGCTTTACGGCCACGGAGCACCGCGGATTTTTCTGGCTCAATGGGATTCCCGTCAACTACAGGCCGGAGATTCTGCCGCGGAGTCAGGATATGGTTCCAGTGGTGGAGGAGTCAACCGGTCTTTATGGCATCACCGCCGCCGCCTTGGGCCGGTACCGGTGCCGTGTGGGAAGAAAGCCCTATGTCTGCCCGGTGAGCAAATTTGAGGCAGTGGATATCAATACAGAGGAAGATCTGAAGATAGCGGAATATATGGGCGCCGTGCATTGGGGGACTACTCTTTGAGTGTCCCCCTTTGACAATGCAAAAGAATAAAAGAAAATTTCATAACGATCTCATGCTCTCTCCTGACGCCCGTATTTTTTGGGGGTAATGCCCTTATATTTTTTGAATGTTTTGATAAAGTAGCTTAGGTCGTGAAAGCCCACGGCGTCCGCCACATCCAGCAGAGGCATGTCCGTGTTTTGCAGCAAATGGGACGCGCACTCCACACGGTAGTGGTTTAGATAATCCACCGGGGTGCGGTGGGTCATTTCGTGGAAAAATCGACAGAAATATTTGGGAGACATGCCCGCAGCCTTGGACAGAGCTTCCAGGGTCAGCTCCTGAGAATAGGAGGACTCAATGAGTTCCAGGACATTTTTCAGCTGGAGAATGCGCCGGTAATTGCGGGGGGTCTGGTGATCCGGTTCCAAATACAGACCTCTGGAAAAAATATGTGAAAACAGGAGGTAAAGCCAGCCATATGTGGCCAGCTCATATCCGTTTTTCCTTTGCCCCATGGATTCAAAGAGCGCATCAACGATGCCATCCAAGGGGGGTGTAAGCGTCTGCCGTTTCATATGCTCAAATACATAAATCTCATGGTGAGTGATCTTGCGTATCTCGTGATGGCAGGCGTAGCTCACCTTTTTCAATGAATTCAGATCAAACACCAGGCATTCATAGACACAGTTGTGGGGCGTGCCTCCATGGAGAACACCGTCGTGGATAAAGATTACATCACCGGCCTGGGCACAGATTTCTTTCTGATCCAGGGAAATGGTGAAATTGCCTTGGCAGATGCGGATCATCTCATATTCCATATGCCAGTGGTATGGCATATAATACTGGGGATGCCCGGAGTCCACAAAATAATATTCCACAGGAAAATCCTCAGTACCGTGCTGTTTCTTTTCATTCAAATCCAAATAATGCATAAAAACCCCTCTTTTCTGTATCGTCTCATTTGAAGCGCTTCTGTATATATCTGTCTCTCAAACTCTGTATCAGAGAAGTAATGAATATCATTGAAAAAGTGAATATTATTATATTTTTTGCTATTATAACACAAGACAGAAAATGCCCGCAAGAGTATAATTATATCTATAGAAAAAGAAACAGCTGCCTTTCAGCGGCGGGAGGAATGGAGAGCAAATCTCCCGGGCCGCCATGGCAGAAATCAGAAAAACGGAGGGATACAAAAATGGCAAAAAGCAGATTGATCGGGGATTACCCCGTTATCGGAATCCGTCCCACCATTGACGGAAGAAGAGGATACCTGAAAGTAAGAGAGTCTTTGGAAGAGCAGACCATGAACATGGCCAAATCTGCGGCCAAGCTGTTCACTGAAAATTTGAGATATTCCAACGGCGAGCCGGTGAAGGTGGTTATCGCCGATACCACCATCGGCCGAGTGGCAGAGGCTGCCGCCTGTGCCGCCAAGTTCAAGAAGGAGGGCGTAGACATCACTCTCACCGTGACACCCTGTTGGTGCTACGGTGCCGAGACCATGGACATGGATCCCATGACCATTAAGGCAGTGTGGGGCTTCAATGGCACGGAGCGTCCCGGAGCCGTTTATCTGGCATCCGTTTTGGCCACCCATGCCCAGAAGGGACTTCCGGCTTTTGGTATTTACGGTCATGATGTCCAGGAGGCGGACAGTACAGAGATTCCAGAGGATGTAAAGGAAAAATTGCTGCGTTTCGGCCGTGCCGCCGTGGCTGCCGCTACCATGAGGGGCAAGTCTTATCTGCAGATTGGTTCCATCTGTATGGGAATCGGCGGTTCCATCATTGATCCTGCGTTTATTGAGGAGTATCTGGGCATGCGTGTGGAGTCCGTGGATGAAGTGGAAATCATCCGCCGCATGACAGAAGGTATCTATGATGAGGAAGAGTTTAAGAAGGCTCTGGCATGGACAAAAGAAAAGTGTAAGGAGGGATTTGATAAGAATCCGCCCCAGGTGCAGAAGACACCGGAGGAAAAGGAAAAAGATTGGGAATTTGTGGTAAAGATGATGTGCATCATCAAGGATCTCATGAACGGCAATCCCAACCTGCCGGAGGGCAGAGAGGAAGAGATGGTGGGGCACAATGCCATTGCTGCTGGTTTCCAGGGACAGAGACAGTGGACTGACTTCTATCCCAATTGTGATTTCGCGGAAGCCATGCTGAATACATCTTTTGACTGGAACGGTGCCAGAGAGCCGTATATTTTGGCCACAGAAAACGATGTACTCAACGGATTGGGCATGCTGTTCAACAAACTGCTGACCAACCGGGCGCAGATTTTCGCCGATGTTCGTACTTACTGGAGCCCGGAGGCGGTGAAGAAGGCCACCGGATACGAGGTGGAAGGCGTGGCAAAGGAAGCGGGCGGTTTCATCCATCTGATCAATTCCGGAGCTGCCTGCCTGGATGCCAATGGTGCGGCCAGAGATGAGAACGGCAATCCGGTGATGAAAGAATGGTACAATGTCACAGAGAAGGATCAGGAAGCCATTATGAATGCCACCACATGGAACGAAGCCGATTTTGGATATTTTAGAGGCGGCGGCTATTCCTCCAGATTCTACACGGCAGCCGAGATGCCGGTGACCATGATTCGTCTCAATCTGGTGAAAGGTCTGGGACCGGTGCTTCAGATTGCGGAAGGCTGGACCGTCAACTTGCCGGAGGATGTGACGGATGTTCTCTGGAAGAGAACAGACTATACATGGCCCTGCACCTGGTTTGCGCCCAGGACCACAGGAAAAGGAGCCTTCAAGACAGCCTACGATGTGATGAATAATTGGGGAGCCAACCATGGCGCCATCACATACGGCCATGTGGGAGCAGACTTGATCACCCTTTGTTCCATTCTGCGGATTCCGGTGAGCATGCACAACGTGCCGGAAGAAAAAATCTTCCGTCCGGCTGCATGGAATGCATTTGGCATGGACAAAGAGGGACAGGACTACCGCGCATGCCAGGCCTATGGCCCCATGTACAGAAATATACGATAAGATACCGCTCTGTAATCTGCAAAAAGGCTGGCAGGAGAGGAGAGATCCTTTTCTGCCAGCTTCTTAAGTATAAGGAGAATATATTATATGGGAACAAAACGCGTACTTGCATTTGATTTTGGCGCGTCCAGCGGCCGCGCCATGCTGGGGACATTTGAGGACGGCCGGATCCGGTTGGAAGAAATTCATCGCTTTTCCAATGATCCAGTCACCGTGGGAGGCACCATGTATTGGGATGTGCTGCGCCTGTTTCATGAGATCAAGCAGGGTATTTTGAAGGGCAAGCATGCGGGAGGATTTGACAGCATCGGCATCGATACCTGGGGCGTGGACTTTGGCCTGTTGGATGCGGACGGCTATCTTTTGGAAAATCCGATTCATTACCGAGATGGACGTACGCAGGGCATGCTGGAAGAGAGTTTTCGCCGCATGGAGAAAAAACGATTTTACGAGATTACAGGAAGTCAGTTCATGGACATCAATACGGCCTTTCAGCTTCTGTCTCTGGCTGTCAAACGGCCGGATGTCCTGAAGCGGGCCAGAACCCTTCTGTTCATGCCGGATTTATTCAACTATATGCTGACAGGGGAGAAGAAGACCGAGTATTCCATCGCTTCCACCTCCCAGCTTCTGGACGCCAGGACGGGCACGTGGTCCGGGGAAGTCATCCAAGCTCTGGGGCTGCCGAAAGAGCTATTTACGGAAATTGTGCCTTCAGCAACGAAAGTTGGGAAGCTGAGCCCGGCCATTTGCCAGGAACTGGGCGTGGCTTCGGCGGATGTCATTGCCGTGGCGGCCCATGATACGCAAAGCGCCATGGCAGCGGTACCGGCCCAGACAGATGATTTCATTTTCATCAGCTGCGGCACCTGGTCCTTGTTCGGCACAGAACTGGACGCTCCGCTGATCAATGAAAAATCAGAGCGATATAATATCACCAACGAAGGCGGATATGGGGGGAAGGCTTCGTTCTTGAAAAATATCATCGGTCTGTGGTTGATTCAGGAGAGCCGGAGACAGTGGGCTAGAGAGGGAGAAGAGCTGGGGTTTGGCGATCTGGAAACGCTGGCCGCTGCCGCAAAACCATATCAGTGCTTTATTGATCCAGACGCGCCGGAATTCGTACCCGCCGGGGATGTGCCTGGCAGGATTCGCTCGTACTGTCAGCGGACGGGGCAGTATGTGCCAAAGGACAAGGGGGAAATTGTGCGCTGCATCAACGAGAGCCTGGCGTTTAAATACCGAGTCAACCTGGAGGAGATTCAGGACTGCACCGGTAAGCAATACGGCAGCATTCATATGGTGGGAGGAGGAACTCAGAGCGCTCTTCTCTGCCAGATGACAGCGGACGCCTGCGGCTGTCCTGTGGTGGCCGGCCCGGTGGAAGCCACAGTCATGGGAAATGTGGCCCTTCAGCTGATGGCCTGCGGGGAGATTGGAAGTCTGAGAGAAGTGAGAGAGCTGGTGAAGAAATCGCCGGACATTCATGTGTACGAATCTCATGGAACAGAAGACACGAAGCAGGCATATGAACGGTTTTGCCAGCTGATGGATCGGGAGGATGCCCAATAAAGAACAGGGCATAGGTAGTATTGATTAATTTAACCTAACATGAGTTGTCCGATTTGTTGCGTGGCTCATATTATGGAAGGAAACAGGAGGAAAAACAATGTTAAAAGGAATACCAAAAATCTTATCACCGGAGTTGCTGAAGGTTTTATGCGAAATGGGACACAGCGACAGATTGGTACTGGCAGACGGAAACTTTCCGGCAGAATCCATGGGAAAAGGTGCCATTGTCATCCGCTGTGACGGTCATGGAGTAGCGGAATTGCTGGATGCCATCCTGCAGGTATTTCCGCTGGATACGTATGTGGAGCATCCGGTCAGCCTCATGGAGGTCATGGCGGGAGATCCGGTGGAGACCCCCATCTGGGACACATATCGGCAGATCATAGAACGCCACGATGCGCGGGGCGAAAAGACGGTAGGCCACATTGAACGTTTTGCATTTTATGAGGAAGCAAAAAAGGCTTATGCCATCATCGCTACTGGGGAGACGGCCCTGTATGCCAATGTTATGCTCCAGAAAGGCGTTGTAACCGATTAAATCAAAGTGTACGCATCCGCAGACAGATTTTATGGATTTTATGGAAGTTTGTCTGCGGGTTGCTTTTTAAGCTGCATCGTGATATACTGTCATTCGTTTTCAAGATCGTCCTGAATTGAGTTTGAATGGGGCGGATCTGCCGTGTGTTCGAGACCTTCCACACGTAAAACAAAACTTTGAAAGCAGTACATTTATCATAGTTTATCATGGTTTAAGAAAGCCCGGAAACATCGCGTTTCTAGGCTTTTCTTTTTGTCATGGTTTATTATTGCTTATGCAAAGTGGTACTAAAATGGTACTGTTTAGAAAGTGTTCGTTCAACTCTATTGCGGCATTAGTCCTAATGCCTATTTTGTATCGGGGCTTACCTCTGCCAGCGTTGCTGTCGGCAGGGACTTTTCCTCTTCTTTAATTGGTATCGGACGTTTCTTTCATTCTTCTTTTCTGAGCATAATGACTTTGGGGGGAATGTTTGGGACAATATTCTTTTTTGGAATTATTACTGACAAAAATAGCCCCACACTGTTTACACTTCTTTATGCTTGTACCTCCAGGAGCCATTAATATAAAGGCAAGCTGATAATATGCTAAGGAAATAAGGTCAGTAAATCCAGATTCAAGAGTGAGTCGGTGATTTATAAAAGTATAATGTTGCCGCATATTCTGAATGGAAATATTTAAAATATCTGTTATATCAGATTCAACACCTGCTACGCCGGATTCGTATTTCGTTGTAAATATTTTTCGCACAAAACAACGTAATGTAAGCAAATCTTTTTTCAATACCATTAAATTAAATCCAATATATCCTGTCTCTTTGTAACAAGATTCCAAATTGCCGCCATAAAATCCACTATCCCCAATAAGGGGAAAACCATACT
>CAJFUP010000159.1 GCA_904420225.1 uncultured Lachnospiraceae bacterium | reverse complement strand
CTCATAGGAATAGGTATGATACGGGAAGCCTGCTCGGATGAAGAGGATAAAGTGGATGACAGCGTGACGGTGAAAGTTATGGTACCATTGGCAGTGGCCACCAGTATTGACGCTCTGGCGGCGGGGGTCACGTTTGCTTTCTTGAATGTGTCCATTCTATGGGCAGTGTCTTTCATAGGCGTAATCACCTTTACATTTTCCATGATTGGTGTTAAGGTAGGAAATGTATTTGGAACCCGTTACCAGAAAAAAGCCGAAATCTCCGGAGGAATCATTCTGATTCTTTTGGGTACAAAAATCCTTTTGGAACATCTGGGGCTGCTGACGTTTTAGCATTGGGCTTTGGCGTGAACCGGAGAATAAGCGGCAGTATTTCAGTTGAGAGCGGAGAGAAAAATCAGTGGGTGCAGAAAAGAAGGGAGAGGCCAATGCAGAAGCTGAATCGAGATTTAAAGGAAAACACATTGGAGCAGATCTATCTGCTGTATGGAGATGAGCCGTTTCTGCTGGCCAGTTATAAAAAACGTCTGAAGGCCGCCATGGCCGGAGACGATGAGATGAACAGTAGCTATTACGAGGGGAAAGGCATTGATTTGGGTCAGGTGAAAAGCATGGCGGAGACGCTTCCATTTTTTGCCGACAGAAGATTGATCATTTTGGAAAATAGCGGATTAATGAAGGGGGCATCCGATGGGTGGGTGGAGCTTTTGGACCATCTGCCGGAATCCACTTCCATGGTATTTGTGGAGACGGAAGTGGATAAAAGAAGCCGGATGTACAAAAAAGTAAAAGAAAAGGGATACGCGGCGGAGTTGAATCATCAGAAGGAACCGCAGCTGAAACGCTGGATCTTGGGATTGGCGGACAGAGAGGGGATGAAGATAACAGCGGAAGCGCTGGATCTTTTCCTGATGAAAGCCGGTGACAGTATGGAAAATATCCGTATGGAGCTGGAAAAATTGATTTCCTACTGTCAGGGGCAGGAGGGAATCACCAGGGCAGATGTGGAAGCGGTCTGTACGGAACAGACGGCCAATCGGATTTTTGACATGATCGAGGCAGTTGCCGCAGGAAATGAAAAAAGGGCCTTGGATCTATATTATGATCTCCTGGCCCTCAGGGAACCTTCCATGCGAATACTATTTCTCATTGCCCGACAGTTTAACCAATTGATGATTGTAAAAGAAATGGCGGCTTCGGGAGCGGGGCGGGATGCCATTGCATCGACCATGAAACTGCGTCCGTTCATTGCCGGAAAACTGCTGAGTCAGGCCAGGGCGTTCACCAGAGAGCAGCTGAAAGAGTATGTGGAGCTGTGCGTGACATCGGAAGAGGCTGTGAAGCGCGGTAATATAAGTGAAAAATTAGCTGTGGAGCTGGTGATTGTAAAGATATCGAGGAGATAGATACGTCTTCACCGAAAACTAAACGCGCCATTTGAAAAATGAAAAAGATCTGCCAAAGGCTGTCGCGACAACGACCCCTGGCAGATCTTTTTCGTTAAATCTGATCACAGAAAACTTAGTTCATGGCATTGACAGCTTTGTTCATGCGGCTGACCTTTCTGGAAACCATATTCTTGTGATAAATTCCCTTGGAAGCAGCTTTATCCAACTCGCTGGTAGCTGTCAGCAGTGCAGCCTGAGCAGCAGCCTTGTCACCAGATTCAATTGCTGTATATACCTTTTTGATGTATGTCTTTACTCTGGAGCGAATGGATTTATTTCTGGCTGTCTTTGTATTGATTACTAAAATTCTCTTCTTTGCAGATTTAATGTTTGCCATCTTGGCACCTCCGAAAAATATAATATAGTGGCAACAAAAAGGAGAGAGAGTATCCTTTTGTCACGTTTTACATTAAAGCCGGAGACACGGACGTTCTAATGTAAATTGCATACATCTCACATAATATAGGAATCGGGTGGGATTGTCAATACATATTTTCAAATTTTTAGGGAAAGAATAAAAAAGAAGCATCCATTCGGGGGCCGGACGGGGCAAGGACGCTGGGTGAGGGTGCGGAAAAGAAAAAGAGAGCAGCTGATATTGTTGGCTAAAGGTGAAGCGATGGAAGACAAAAACCAGTTTTTTTCATATGAGATGGATACTGATTTGGCTTTGGAGGCGGGAGAATGTCTCACCAAATCTGGGCGCAGGGCGGAGGGAGTCGCATTTGAGGAGGAAGAAGCGGAAGGCGGAATGATTCATATCACGAAGGTGACAATCAGGGATCAGGAGGGCGCCAAGTTGATGGGAAAGCCAATGGGACAGTATATTACGCTGGAGTCAGCGCTGATGCGAGAAGAAAATGGCATGGAGCTTTGTGCTCACGCATTGGCGGGTTATATTCGCCAATTGCTGCCATCCCAATGGAAAACCGTTCTGGCGGTGGGGTTGGGAAATCGGGAACTGACTGTAGATTCTCTGGGACCGCGTGTCATTGACAATTTATTCATGACTCACCATCGTGAGGGAGAAGGACTGTGTGGGCTGGCTCCAGGAGTCATGGCACAGACTGGAATGGAGACAGCGGATATTGTAAAAGGTGTGGCAGGGCAGACAAAACCGGATGTTGTGATTGCCGTGGATGCGTTGGCCGCCAGAAGTGCGTCTCGGCTGGGAACCACCATTCAGTTGACGGATACGGGGATTACTCCCGGATCCGGTGTGGGAAATCATCGAAATAGCCTGACAAAAGAAAGTTTGGGGATTCCTGTGATCGCCATTGGTGTGCCGATGGTTATAAAAGCGGTAAATATTGCATACGATACTCTTCATGCTGTTCTTAAGGTTTTGAATACTGAGAAGGCTTTTGAAGGAGCCTGTGATGCGATCCGCACCTTTTCACCTCAAGAAGCCCATGGGCTTGTGGAGGAATTATTGCAGCCTTCCCTGGGGGATCTATGTGTGACGCCAAAGGATATCGATGAATTGGTCTATGTTATGGGCAAGGCTGTAGCAGAGGCCATCAACGAAACGATCCACCACAGGGAAATACCAGGGACGAGAGAATCCCGTTCATAGAAATATGGAAGATTTCATATATTGTGGTACCAGAAGTGAGCCGGAAGCTTGCCGAGATAAAAGAGCTTTCTCTATGTTGACATATGCGGCGAGCTGTCGGCGGGCCGGTAACATATGATATTTGGTATCCGGTAAATGAGCAGCGGAAAGGCGGGACTTGGATGGGTGGACGGAATCGGAGAAAAAAACAGATGACGATATGTTTGGCTGCAGTTTGTGTCTTGACGGCATGGTTTTACTTGACTTCATCCATGAGTTTGGAGGAAATGGGAAAACGAGTGAAGACAGGTTTTATGTCTGCCGTATCTTCCTTTACTGAGGCAGCTGTGATTCGGTTTGCGCCGCTTTCTTTTTATATCAGTACAGACGACTCTGGCATTTGGGAAACTATGATCCACAAAATTGGCCAGGTGGTACCTCTCGGAATGTATCTCATGGAAAAGGGAGTATCTCATGGAGAAACGAATTTATCCAGCAATGATACGTACCCCATGATGATGCCGGAAGATAATGATACATACCTATGAAAAGGCACTGCCGGATTTGGAGCAATGGAAGTGATTGCCGCTGTTCCCAGGCCATGAGAAAGCGGGAAGAGGGCGGAAAACATTTGCATATTTCATATGGCGGTGGTATACTATATTTCTGTTCAGATGTTGCTGCGGTGACGCAAAAAGATAACAAAGTTTTGGAAAGAAGGTCAGTAAAAGCATGACAAAAATTGATATTATATCCGGTTTTTTGGGAGCCGGAAAAACAACGTTGATAAAAAAACTTTTACAAGAGGCTTTGGTGGGCCAAAAAGTGGTTCTCATTGAAAATGAATTTGGAGAGATTGGAATTGATGGTGGCTTTTTAAAGGATGCCGGTGTTCAGATCACGGAGATGAACTCCGGCTGCATTTGCTGTTCCCTGGTGGGAGATTTCGGCAAAGCGCTGGAGGAGGTATTGGATACGTACCAGCCGGATCGTATTATCATTGAGCCATCCGGTGTGGGAAAATTATCGGATGTTATTGCCGCAGTGTTGAAAGTAGCGGAAAAGAATCGCCAAGTGGTTATGAATAGTTTCGTAACAGTAGCGGATGCCTCCAAATGCCGGATGTATATGAAGAATTTCGGAGAATTCTATAACAACCAAATTGAGAGCGCCAGCGCCATCATTCTCAGCAGAACACAGAACATAAAGGAAGAGCGTCTGGATTCCTGTATGCAGTTGATACGGCAGCATAACCGGGAAGCGCGTGTGGTGACCACACCTTGGGATCAGCTGTCAGGCGCCCAGATTTTGGAAGTCATGGAGCATGCCCATGATTTGGCAGCTGAGATGCTGGAAGAGCAGAAGCATTGCCATGAGCACGAAGAATGTGGCTGTGAACATGATCACGAGCACGATGAAGAATGCGGCCATGGGCATCATCATGGGCATGGGGAAGAATGCGGCCATGGGCATCATCATGGGCATGGGGAAGAATGCG
>CAJFUP010000158.1 GCA_904420225.1 uncultured Lachnospiraceae bacterium | reverse complement strand
CCTTTCTCGACAATGTCTGGCGGAAAATTTTTGACAGAACATTGCATAACTATATTATATATTCACTTTAGACGAATTAATAAATGATTAAAGAAAACCGAATAAAATTTAAATGTATAAATACATACTACAATGTTTGCGGAATAATTGCAATAGATTTTTCATAAAATATAAAATTCTATTGTTAAAAGATGGAAATAAGTGTATAAATTGGATGTTTGCTGCTGGATTATGAACATGATTCATCCCTCCGATGCTGTACTGGGCAGTCAAACGTCTATCAGGTGACAGGCGGGAAAGGAGAATGATGGAGATGATATTGATAGGGAAACGTGTGGAGGAGGAAGACGCGGCATTGCTGCGGGAACGGTATGTGCTGTCCATGGAGAGAATACGCCAGATTCCTGGGGAAGCGGGCAAAAACGAAAAGCTGCAGGCATATTTTTCCCGCACCGCCCGTTTTCTTGAAATGATGGATCAGCTGGGAGATTTCCTGGATCAGAAAGAAAAGGAGGCCAGCCTGGGTGAGCTGGCTGAGTGGAATCAGAAAATCTATGAGGAGGTGGCCGGGGACGCCTATGAGACCAGCTATGCCAATCCCGCCCATGCGGTGGCAGAGCTGGGGGAAGACGGAAAATTGTTTTGCGCACTATACGCTCAGGTGAGACAAATCATCGATGCTCTCTATGAGAGGAAAGCGGAAGAAGTCGTCATCACTCTGGAGCTGTTTTTGGAAGTCTATCATCTGGTTCAGGAGGAGGCCTCAATTCAAGAGATCCGTCAGGCCATTTACTGGTTTCACAGCGATTACTCGGAACTGTTCGCCGGAAATATGGTTCGTGAAATGGTGGGCACGGAAGACACGTTTTATCGGGATATTATAGAAAGCTGGAAAGAGGGGGATGAACGGTATCTGTACCGCTACGGCCTGTACGTCTCGGACACGGAGCGGAAAATGGCGCGCTTTCTGGATACGCTGTCCCAGGAGGAAATCCGGGCTGCTGCCCAGACATTCGCCGAAGGATACATTCGCGGATTTCAAAACGCCGGGAAGAGCCTGGAGGGGAAGGATCGGTTTCAGATGCGCTATTCAGTGGGCTGTGAGCGCTTGATTCGGGAAGGCATCCATATCATGGAGGAAAAGGGATTTCGGCCTATTTTGAAAAGAAATACCATTCAATCCACCTGCCCCAATCGACAGTATCTCTACGATCATCGGTTTGATAAAGCCATCTACCTGGATAGGAAGTATAAAGAGCGGAGGCTCAAGGCCATCCAACAGGCATTTGAGCAGTATAAAGCAGAGGCGGCCGCCTATGCGGGCCCCATTTTGGTGGAGACATTCGGCCAGGAGCCTTTCGCGCCCAAGGCCAGGGAGGAGGCGTGGAAGCTGTCGGAAAAACAGCAGAAAATCCAGCTGGAGTGGAACCAGGCACTGGATCAGATCATGCAGGAATATGTGAAAACGGAAACCACCAGCTTTTCCATGATCGCATTCCCCACTCCGCAGATTGGACCGGATTTTGAGGCCATTTTCCGCGATACCGTAAAGGTGAATACACTGGATAACGACGAATACGGCAAAATCCAACAGACGCTCATTGATGCGCTGGATCAAGGGGAATTCGTGAAAATCAGCGGTACGGCTGGCAATGAGACGGAACTGATGGTGGCTCTTCACCAGCTGAAGAATCCGCAAAAAGAAACCAATTTTGAAAACTGTCTGGCTGATGTGAATATTCCCGTGGGGGAAGTGTTTACCTCTCCAAAGCTGAAGGGAACCAATGGGGTTCTCCATGTCTCACGGGTGTTTTTGCACGGTATGGAATATCGGAATTTGAAGCTGACACTCAAAGACGGGATGATCGCGGATTATACGTGTTCCAATTTTGAAAACCCAGAACAAAATAAGAGATTTTTAGAGGAAAATCTCCTGTTTCACCATGAGACACTGCCGCTGGGGGAATTTGCCATAGGGACCAATACCACGGCGTATCGGATGGCGGTACAGTACGATATTTTTGACCGTCTTACCATCCTGATTGCGGAAAAAACGGGGCCGCATTTTGCCGTGGGAGATACCTGCTATTCGCAGAGCGAGGATATTCCGGTATACAATCCCGACGGAAAGGAGATCGTCGCCAGGGAAAATGAATGGTCGGCCCTGCGCCGGACAGATCCGCAGAAGGCATACTTTTTCTGCCATACGGATATCACCATCCCCTATGAAGAATTGGGATCAATCTGTGTTATCCGCCGTGACGGCAGCCAGATTCCTTTGATTTCAGGAGGCCGGTTCGTGCTGCCGGGGACAGAGAAGCTCAATGAGGCGCTGGAAGGGTTAACAGAAAAGTAAGCCCTGGGATGGGAAGCGCTGCGGCAAAAGCGGGAGTCAGCGGCGCGGCAGGCGAAAACAGGTTGACGGGGGTAAGGTTTCCTAGTAAAATGAATTTGGTGAAATAGGCCGCAGCGGCCGGATCCCCTTTGGTCTCCGGCCGTCTGCTGTATGCCGGAATGAAGAGAGAAAAGAGGATACACATGAAAAAAATAGGTATCATTGGCGGCGGTCAGCTGGGAAAGATGATGATCTTGGACGGGAAGCGGCTGGATTACCGGTTTGCAATTCTGGATCCCACCTTCGATTGTCCGGCCCACAGTATTGCAGACAGCCATATTGTGGCGGCGTTTGATGATGTGGAAGCCATAAAGCGTCTGGCCTCCAGAGTGGATGTTGTCACGTACGAATTTGAGCACATCAGCGTCAAGGCTTTGGAGGAGGTGGAGAAGACAGGGTGCCCGGTTTATCCTTCCAGCAAGACGCTGTCCTATATTCAGAATAAATATACGCAGAAAAAGCGGCTGAAGGCCTGCGGCATCCCAGTTCCCGAGTTTCTTCCTGTGGAGGATTACGCAGCTCTGAAGCGGGCGGCTCAGACCTTCCCTTATCCGCTGATTTTGAAGACATGCACCGGCGGGTATGATGGAAAGGGAAATTTTGTCATTGAAAACACCGGGCAGCTGTCAGAGGGATATCAGGCCTTGGGTTCCGGCAAGCTGCCTTTGATGGTGGAGAAATGTGTGGATTTTGAAAAGGAAGTCTCGGTACTGGCGTGCCGCAGCATAAATGGGGATGTTCGGGTATTCCCTGTGGCGGAAAATGTCCATAAGAATAGTATTTTGGATGAAACCACAGTTCCGGCAGTGATTGGCCGGGAGACAGAGAAAGAAGCCATGGAGGTGGCGCGGGCGTGTATCCATGCTGTGGAGGCCTGCGGCATGCTTTGTATTGAGCTGTTTGTCACAAAGGACGGCCATGTGCTGGTCAATGAACTGGCGCCCAGGCCTCACAATTCTGGCCACTATACCATAGAGGGCTGCCATACCTCCCAGTTTGAACAGCATGTGCGCGCCATTCTGGGACTTCCCCTGGGAGATGCCGGTCTGATCCGGCCCACGGTGATGAAGAATATCATCGGCGATCACCACGGGGATCCGGCAGAAGTGCTGGGATTGGAGGAAGCATACAAAAATCCCAATGTAAAGGTGCATATTTATGGAAAGACCAAGGTGGCGCCCGGCAGAAAGATGGGACATATCACGGCCACCGCAGACACCATTGAGGAGGCTCTCCGTCAGGTGAGAGCCGCCCACAGTGCCATTGGATTTCGATGAGAGAAAGGACGGGATGGATTTATGAAACCAGTTGTGGGAATTATCATGGGCAGCGATTCTGATCTGCCGGTCATGAGCAAAGCGGCGGAGATTTTGGATCATCTTCAGGTGCCATATGAGATGACGGTGGTATCGGCCCATAGGACACCGGATAAGATGTACGAATACGCGCACAGCGCCAAAGAGAGAGGCCTGAAGGTTATCATAGCCGGTGCCGGCGGGGCAGCGCATCTGCCGGGGATGACGGCGGCCATGACGGTGCTTCCGGTTATCGGCGTGCCGGTGCAGACCAAAGCATTGGGCGGTGTGGACTCCCTCTACTCCATCTGTCAGATGCCTCCGGGGATACCGGTGGCCACAGTGGCCATCAACGGGGCTCTCAATGCCGGTCTTTTGGCAGCTAAGATTGTGGCCAACGAAGACGATGGCTTGGCCAGACGTCTGATGGAGTATTCCAAATCCATGGAGACCACTGTGGAGGCCAAGGCGGAGCGGCTCATGGATATCAAGTATGAGGCTTATTTAAAGGAAATGAAGCAGAAATAACGGCCGATAGCGGTGTTGTTACAAATAATCTGCCGCAGGGCAGAATGCAGGAGGAGAAAAGAATGGATTACAAGAAAGCCGGAGTGGATATTGAAGCGGGATATAAGTCTGTGGAACTGATGAAAACACATATTGCCAAGACCATGCGTCCAGAGGTGCTGACCAATATTGGAGGATTTTCGGGGGCCTTTTCCATGGAGCGGTTCAAGGATATGGAAAAACCCACCCTGGTATCCGGCACTGACGGTGTGGGCACGAAGCTGAAACTGGCCTTTGTCATGGATAAGCACGATACGGTGGGAATCGACTGTGTGGCCATGTGCGTCAACGACATCGCCTGCGCGGGAGGCGAACCGCTGTTTTTCCTGGATTATATTGCCTGCGGCAAAAATGTGCCGGAAAAAATTGCCGATATTGTCAGCGGCGTGGCGGAGGGCTGTGTGCAGTCTGGGGCAGCCCTCATCGGCGGCGAAACTGCGGAGATGCCGGGATTTTACCCGGAAGATGAGTACGATTTGGCCGGATTTGCCGTGGGTGTGGTGGATGAGAAGGATCTGATCACAGGAAAGGACCTGGCGGATGGCGACGTACTCATCGGCATTGCCTCCAGCGGTGTGCATTCCAACGGATTCTCCCTGGTGAGAAAGGTGTTCCCCATGGACAAAGAGAGTCTCAATACGTACCATGAGGAACTGGGCGCCACCCTGGGAGAGGCGCTGCTGAAGCCCACCAAGATTTACGTGAAGGCTTTGCGGGCCGTCAAAGAGGCCGGTGTGCGCATCAAGGCCTGCAGCCATATCACCGGCGGCGGATTCTATGAAAATGTTCCCCGCATGCTTCCGGATGGAATCCGGGCGGTGATTGAGAAAAATTCTTATCCGGTTCCCCCTATCTTTGCCATGCTGGCCAGAGAAGGACAGATTGAGGAAAAGATCATGTACAACACCTATAACATGGGCTTGGGAATGGTTATTGGCGTGAAGCCGGAGGATGCAGACGCTGCCGTGAAAGCCATTGAAGCAGCCGGTGAAAAGGCATATGTGGTGGGAAAAGCGCAGACGGGAGAAAAAGGAGTTACCTTATGTTAAAAATTGGAGTGCTGGTCAGCGGAGGCGGAACCAATCTGCAGGCCATAGTGGATGGCATTGAGAGCGGGAGCATTGCCCATACGCAAATCCGGTTTGTCATCAGTAATAACAAAAACGCCTACGCCCTGGAGCGGGCCAGAAAACACGGTATTCCCGCCCAAGCCCTCTCTCCCCGGGACTTTGCGTCCAGGGAAGCGTTCAATGAGGAACTGGTGCGCTGCATCGATTCCTATGACGTGGATTTGGTGGTTTTGGCAGGCTGTCTGCTGATCATACCGCCCCAGCTCATTGAAAAATACAGAAATCGCATCATCAATATTCATCCGTCCCTGATCCCCGCTTTCTGCGGGAAAGGCTATTACGGGCTTCATGTCCATGAAAAGGTTTTGGAACGAGGCGTCCGGGTGACGGGGGCCACGGTTCACTTTGTGGACGAGGGGACGGATACCGGTCCCATTATTCTGCAGAAAGCAGTGGAGGTAAAGCAGGACGACACGCCGGAAATTCTGCAGAGGCGTGTCATGGAGGAAGCAGAGTGGAAGATTCTTCCCCAGGCGATTTCCCTCATCGGAAAGGGCCTGGTATCGGTGGAAAACGGCCGCGTCCGCATCCGGGAAGAAGCGTAGCGCGGCTGCGCAGCGGCCATCTGCGCTGCATGGTAAAATTGGATAGAGAGACGGAACGGTTTCAGATTGGAGATAAAAGAATGAAGGTTTTGATTGTAGGAAGCGGCGGAAGAGAGCATGCCATTGCCTGGAAGGTGGCTCAGAGCCCCAGAGTGGAGAAAATTTACTGTGCGCCGGGGAATGCGGGGATCGGCCAGATTGCCGAGTGTGTGCCCATAGGAGCCATGGAATTTGATAAATTGGTGGCGTTTGCCAGGGAAAAGGCCATTGATCTCACTGTGATCGGCATGGATGATCCTTTGGTGGGCGGTATCGTGGATGCCTTTGAGGCAGCGGGCCTTCGGGTATTTGGTCCCAGAAAAAATGCCGCTATTTTGGAGGGGTCCAAGGCGTTTTCCAAAGATCTCATGAAAAAATATCACATCCCCACGGCGGCTTATGCGTGTTTTGATTCCGCTTCCGATGCGCTGGCGTATCTGGAGACGGCCAAAATGCCCATTGTGCTCAAGGCGGATGGCTTGGCGCTGGGAAAAGGGGTATTGATCTGCAATACCAGAGAGGAAGCAAAAGAGGGCGTGAAGACGCTGATGCTGGATAGGCAGTTCGGAGCCGCCGGCAGCCGGATTGTGGTGGAAGAATTCATGACAGGCCGCGAAGTATCGGTTCTCTCTTTTGTGGACGGAGACACCATAAAGATCATGACTTCAGCTCAGGACCATAAGCGGGCCAAAGATGGGGACCAGGGGCTGAATACCGGCGGTATGGGAACGTTTTCTCCCAGCCCCTTCTATACAGAGGAAATAGACCGTATCTGCCGGGAAACCATTTATCAGCCCACAGTGGATGCCATGAAGGCGGAAGGACGGCCATTTAAGGGAATTATTTTCTTCGGTCTTATGCTGACAGAAGACGGGCCCAAGGTGTTGGAGTATAATGCCCGTTTTGGCGATCCGGAGACGCAGGTGGTGCTTCCCCGCATGAAAAATGATATTGTAGATGTGTTTGAGGCTTGTGTGGATGGGACGCTTCATCAGGTGGATTTGCAGTTTGAGGACAATGCGGCCGTGTGTGTGGTGCTGGCTTCTGACGGTTATCCCGAGCATTATGAAAAAGGATTTCCCATTCATGGCTTGGAAACGTTTCAGGGTAAGGATGGCTACTATGTATTTCACGCCGGGACAAAGCTGGAAAATGGCCAATTTGTCACCAATGGCGGCCGTGTGCTGGGCGTGACGGCCAAGGGAGAAACGCTGAGACAGGCCAGGGCCAATGCCTATGCAGCCACAGAATGGATTACATTTGACAATAAATATATGAGACATGACATCGGCAAGGCCATAGACGAGGCTTAAGAGGACAAAGGCAGGCGCTGTGAAATCTGGCGGGACAGGTTTTGCGGCGCCTGTTGCGCTGAAGCGGTTGGAAAGGAAGGAAAGAGCGTGAAAGAGCAGAGAAAGATTAATATTTTGGATTACAAAGCAGTGGGGGATGGAAAAACGCTGAATACAGAAGCCATCCAGCAGGCAGTGGACGCCTGCCCGGCGGGAGGCTGTGTGTATGTGCCCACAGGAACCTTTGTCACTGGCGCCATCTATTTAAAAAGTGATATGACCCTGTATCTGGAAGAGGGAAGTGTACTGCTGGGAAGCGGTGATCTTGGCCAGTATCCGGTTTTGGACTATTGGTTTGAGGGCAGGGCGGCGGAATGCTATGCCAGTCTCATCAATGTGGGCAATCGGGGAGAGGGAGAGATAAGAAATCTCACTCTGGAGGGAAAAGGAAAAATTGACGCCAACGGCGTGGAGCTATTCCATAAAGAGATGGAGGAAAAAAGGGGGATGCGGGGGCGCGCGCTGTTTTTAAGCCATGTGACCAATCTGACCATTCGGGGCATCACGGTAAAACAGTCACCGTCCTGGTGCGTGCATCTTCTTTACTGCCGTGATGTGAAGGTGGATGATGTACGCATCTTTACCAGATACGACGAGGATGGAAGGCGCTACGAAGGAATCTTTAACGGCGATGGACTGGATTTGGATTCCTGCCAAAATGTGGAAGTGACCAATTGTATGATTGCCAGCCAGGACGACTGCATTGCCATCAAATCGGGGAGAGATGAAGAAGGCAGAAAGGTGGGGATTCCTTCAGAGAACATCCACATTGCCAATTGTACATTTCGTACTGGTTTTGGGGTGGCGGTGGGCAGCGAAATGTCCGGCGGCGTGCGCCATGTATCTGTGGAAAACTGCCGTTTTTACGATACATTCAGTGTGGTATCCATCAAGGCGCCCAGGGGGCGCGGCAATATGATTGAGGATATTCACATTGCTGACTGCTTTCACAGAAATGAAAGCCGGGAGCATAAGGCGTGCAAGTGGTTTCGGGGAGCGATTTACATCGATCAGTTTTACGGCTGCGATGAATTCGATCCTGAGAAAAAAGAGGAAATCAATGAGGGAACACCGAAGATCCGAGATATTTATATGAAAAATATTGATACGGAGACGGCAGAGGGGCATGCTGTTTATATCATGGGGCTTCCGGAAATGCCGGTGGAACATGTGGTTTTGGAAAACGTGCAGGCCAAGGGTCCCCAGGGGCTATTCCAGAAAAATGTGGAAGGACTGAAACGGATCCAGGTGACTGTTGAACCAGAAGAGGAATGAAGGATAGGAGAGATATGGATATCAGAGAAAAGATGCACAGCGGAGAGCTGTATTTTCCCGGAGATGAAGAGTTGGTAAAAGAGCAGCTGGGATATTTGGAGAAATTGTATGATTTCAACCAGATCAGGCCCAATGAGCAGGAAAAGCGCGCCCATATGCTGAAGGAAATGTTTGCCGAGGTGGGGGAAAACTGTTACATTGAGCCTCCCCTTCACTGCAATTTCGGCGGGCGGCATGTCCACTTTGGAAAGAACGTTTATGCCAATTTCAATCTGACGCTGGTGGACGACACACATATATATGTGGGAGATTACACCATGTTTGGGCCCAATGTGACGGTGGCCAGCGCCGGACACCCTTTGGACCCGGATTTGCGGCGGCAGGGATATCAGTATAATTTACCTGTCCGCATCGGCAAAAACTGCTGGATCGGCGCTGGGGTCGTCATTGTCCCCGGAATCACCATCGGCGATAATGTGGTCATCGGGGCGGGAAGTGTGGTGACAAAAGACCTGCCCTCCAATGTGGTGGCGGTGGGCAATCCATGTCGGGTGCTGCGGTCCATTGAAGAGAGTTCTCCCCATTGCCATGAGGCCAGGACAACCCGGTAACCGGATAAAAGGCGAGGGCAGCTATTGAAACTGCCCCCGGGACTGGGCTTAAATGGTTCTTGACAAAAAAATCACAGAGGAATATACTTGGAAATGCAGATGCTAGGGGTGCCGGAAGGCTGAGAGAGATATCGACCCTCACTACTTGAACCAGGTAATACTGGCGGAAGGAAGCGATCGAATCCATACAATCAGTTATTTACTCAACCCCTTCCTGCCGAAAACGCACAATTTGTGCGGAAAAATTTTTCACAGGAGGGACTTTTTTATGTCTACATTTTTCTACTGGGAGGACGGATATTATTACCCCACCACTGCGGGAAGCGTCCTCATGTATGTTTTGGCCGTTGCCGCAGTGATTGTGGCGGGCATCGCCATTTCCAAGACCACGAAGAAGACCAAAATGTCGGCCAAGCAGCTGGTATTTTGTGCCATGGCATTGGCGCTGGCGTATTTGACTTCTTATATCCGCCTTTGGGAGATGCCCTTTGGCGGCGGGGTGACGCTGTGCAGTATGATGTTCATCTGTATGATCGGATATTTCTATGGCCTGCGCACGGGGCTAATGACAGGGTTTGCTTACAGTATCCTGCAGTTTATGCAGGAGCCGTATGTGCTGAATTTTGTCCAGGTGTGCTGTGATTATTTTCTGGCTTTCACTGCCCTGGGACTTTCCGGTCTGTTCTGCAACCAGAAGAATGGCATGGTGAAGGGATACATACTGGGAGTCATCGGAAGAGGCGTGTTTGCCGTCATCGCGGGATATGCGTTTTGGGCCAGCAGTATGCCGGAGGGCTTTCCCCAGGAATTCGCCTGGGCGTATCCCATCTGGTATAATGGCGCGTACCTGCTGGTGGAAGGAGCGCTGACGGTGGTGATCCTCTGCCTGCCGCCGGTGAAAAAAGCCATCAACCAGGTGAAGGTCATGGCGCAGAATTAAAGGGCGCTGGGATTTAAGACATATAATAAAGACATTGGAGAAACGTCTCCTTCCGGCTGCGGGGTGCACCGGAAGGAGACGTTTTCCGTGGATGGCTCCATTGCCGGTATTGCCATTAAGTCCAAGTCTGTGTTATACTAAAAGCACTTCAAATAGAGAAAAATATAACAAGGGAGAAAGAGGCGGCGCCTTGGGGAATGGGCTCAAGACGGCGCTGCCGGAGAAGACCATGAGGGAACGCTGGCGTGTATACGGGAAAAAAGCGAATTTCAACAAAATAGCAGAGACATTTCACATCAGCCCGGTGACGGCCCGGATCATAAGGAATCGGGATGTGGAGGGGGAGGAGGCCATCCGCCGTTATCTGTACGGTACGGTGGATGATCTGTTGGATCCGCTGCTGATGAAGGATATGGGGCTGGCTGCTGATCTGATTTGGCAGGCGGTGAAGAATGGGGAAAAGATCGCCATCAGCAGCGACTTTGATGTGGATGGCATTTTTTCCGGCATGATTTTGTGGGAAGGGATTCTGCGCATTGGGGGAGCCGCCGATATCTTCACGCCGGATCGGGTCAGAGAAGGGTACGGCCTCAATGACCGCATTGTCCGCGAGGCTTACAACCGGGGATTCGATGTGATCCTCACCTGCGACAATGGCATTGCCGCTGTGGAACCCGTCCAATTGGCCAAGGAGCTGGGCATGACAGTGATCGTCACCGATCATCATGAGGTCCCCTATACAGAGGAGAATGGTCAGCGAGCGTATCGTCTGCCCCCCGCCGACGCCGTGGTGGATCATAAACGGGAAGACTGTCCTTACCCGTTTAAAAAGCTGTGCGGAGCCGGGGTGGCGTATAAGCTGATCCAGGTGCTGTATGACCGCTGCGCAGTGGGCAGGGAAGAATTGTACCGTCTGCTGGAGTACGCGGCCATGGCCACAGTGGCGGATGTGATGGACCTGGAAGGAGAAAATCGCATCATTGTGCGCGAAGGTCTGCGCAGGCTGGGAAACACAGAAAATTTGGGGCTTCAGGCGCTGATGGGGGCCAATGGGCTGGATCCCAAGCGGCTGACTGCCTATCACATCGGCTTTGTCATCGGTCCCTGCTTCAACGCCGCCGGGAGGCTGGAGACGGTGAAAATGGCCATTGATCTGCTGCGTTCCTCCACCATGGAGGAGGCTCACCGCCGGGCCGCGGAGTTGAAACAGCTCAATGACAGCCGGAAAGATCTGACGCAGAAGGGTGTGGAGCAGGCAATTCAAGTCATAGAAAACGCTCCGTGGAAACGGGATAAGGTGCTGCTGGTTCGAATCCGCGGCTGCCATGAGAGCCTGGTGGGAATCATCGCCGGGCGTATCCGGGAGAAATATTACCGGCCGGTGTTTGTGTTTACGGATGCCGCCGAGGGCATTAAAGGATCCGGACGTTCCATAGAGGGGTATCATATGTTTGACGGTCTGATGCAGTGCGAAGACTTGCTGGAACGGTTTGGCGGCCATGCCATGGCAGCGGGGCTTTCTCTGAAGGAGGAAAATCTGGAGATTTTGCGAAAGCGCCTGAATGACCGCTGTACCCTCACCGAAGAACAGCTGACGCCACTGGTACAGATCGATGTGCCCATGCCCTTGTCCTACATATCGGAGGGACTCATTGAAGAGTTTCAGCTGCTGGAACCCTTTGGCAAGGGCAACACAAAGCCGCTGTTTGCCCAGCAGCATTTTCACATAGCCAAAGGCAGCATCATCGGGAAACATAAAAACGTCATGAAGTTTCAAGTCATCGGTGAGGACCAGGCGGCCATGGATGCCCTGTATTTCGGGGACCCGGCGGATTTATGCGGGTACATTGAGGCGGAATATGGGAAAGAGCAGCTTGACCGGATGATGGACGGCAGGAGAAATGATGTGGATTTGGCATTTACGTATTACCCTTCCGTCAATGAGTTTCGGGGGATTCGTTCTCTTCAGATCATCATCCAGAACTATTGCCGGATTCCCAGATGAGGAAAATGAAAAATAACGGCGCATAAGCGCCGCAAATGCGGTCGGTCCAGGGGCTGTCCGCGGAAATGGAGGAAAACATGAGAATTGGTGTACGCGCACATGATGTGCAGGCAGATACGTTTGAGGGATTGGTACAGGAAATCCATCGGGAAGGATTCCACTGCTGCCAGCTGGCGGTCAATAAGGCGGTGAAGGAATTTCCCACACAGAAAGAAGTTTTGACACCGGGCTTGGCCCTTTACATGAAGGAAATATTTGCCCAGAACAAGGTGGATGTGGCTGTCTTGGGCTGCTATCTGAACCTGGCAAATCCGGATCCAGAGCAGCTGGCCGATATTATCGACACGTATAAGCGGCATATTGTATTTGCCAGCCTGCTGGGAGCCGGGATGGTGGGAACCGAGACGGGAGCCCACAATGTGGAATACCGGTTTGAACCCTTCAGCCATACCGATGAGGCGCTGGAGATCTTCATCAGCGGACTGCGCCCTGTGGTGGAGTATGCCGAGAAGCTGGGGGTCATCATCGGTATCGAGTCTGTCCACTGCCATATCATGAATAATGCCCAGAGGGTGAAGAAGGTACTGGACGCCATCCAATCCCCCAATCTGCAGCTGATTTTCGACCCGGTGAACCTGCTCAATGACGACAACTGGCAGGATTACCAGACCATTATCAAGGATTATGTGGAGCTTTTGGGCCCGGACATCGCCGCCATTCACGCCAAAGATTTCCGTATCGAGGACGGGCATTTGGTGAGCTGCGCCTGCGGGGAGGGAATTATGGATTACAGCTTCCTGCTTTCTTATATTAAGCACCATAAGCCTCACATTCATGTGCTTTTGGAAGAGACCACCACAGAAAATGCGCAGAAGGCCAGGGCTTTCATGGAAGAGGAGTATGCAAAACAGGCATAAGTGAGAGCAGAGAGCATGCGATGGTGTCAAGAGAAGGAACGCTTTGCCGATGGATACCGGATAACTGCGTTCCTTCTTTTTGTGTTCCTTTTTGTCAACTTTTTTACAAATAGAAATTGCAATTTCTGTGGAGACAAATTATAATAGACGGTATCATGCAGGCAGAAGGTCTTGGTGCCGTGTCGCAGCCGTGTAGGGTATCTGAACGGTTGTGCCGTGTCTGTGTTTTCAGGCATATCTGTTTTTTGAAAAGGTAGGTGGGTATATGGCGGAACATGAAACAGTGGTCAAAAATGTGAGTGAGCTGGCGAATCCAAAGCCGATTGTAAAAGCCCCGGCGGACTTTACACCCCCGGATGTGCTGTATCAGGAACTGGTGGACAGCGTAAAAAAATACCATCCGTCAGACGATCTGCGGTTGATTGAAAAGGCCTATCGTTTGGCAGCCAGTGCCCACGAAGGGCAGATGCGAAAGTCGGGAGAGCCGTATATCATTCATCCCATTTGTGTAGCCATCATTTTGGCGGAGCTGGAGTTGGATAAGGAAAGTATCGCCGCTGGACTTATGCACGATGTGGTGGAAGATACGGATATCACGCTGGAGGATATCCAAAAGGATTTCGGTGATGAGATCGCCCTGCTGGTGGATGGGGTCACCAAACTGACCCGTATCAACTGGGACATGGATAAGGTGGAGATTCAGGCCGAGAATCTGCGAAAGATGTTTTTGGCCATGGCCAAGGATATCCGCGTTATCCTCATCAAGCTGGCGGACCGTCTTCACAACATGCGCACCGGCCAGTACTGGAAACGGGAAAAGCAAAAGGAGAAAGCCAGGGAGACCATGGATATCTACGCTCCCATCGCTTCCAGGCTGGGTATCTCCAAGATCAAGGTGGAGCTGGATGACTTGTCTTTGAAGTATCTGAAGCCGGAAGTCTATCAGGAATTGTCAGAGAAGATCGCTTTAAACAGCGCCGCCAGAGAAGCCTTCATCGAGGAAATCAAGGAAGAAGTATCCGTCAAGCTGAAGGAGGCTCAGGTGGAGGCCAAGATCGATGGCCGGGTGAAACATCTGTTCAGCATTTATCGTAAGATGGTTAATCAGAACAAGACCCTGGATCAGATCTATGATATCTTTGCCATCCGAATCCTGGTGGAGACGGTGAAGGACTGCTACGCGGCTCTGGGCATTATCCATGAATTGTATAAACCCATTCCCGGTCGGTTCAAAGATTACATTGCCATGCCGAAACCCAATATGTATCAGTCTCTCCACACCACCCTCATGGGAAACAACGGACAGCCCTTTGAGATTCAGATCCGCACCTACGAGATGCACCGCACAGCGGAGTACGGTATTGCCGCTCACTGGAAGTACAAGGAAAAAGGTTCCGGTGTCAGCACAGTGGAGGCAGAAGAGGCCAAGTTAAGCTGGCTGCGGCAGATCCTGGAATGGCAGAAAGATATGTCCGATAACCGGGAGTTTTTAAGTCTTCTGAAAAATGACCTGAATTTATTTTCCGACAATGTATACTGTTTCACGCCATCGGGAGATGTCAAGAGTCTCCCCTCCGGTTCCACCACCATTGATTTTGCCTACAGCATCCACTCAGCGGTGGGAAATAAGATGGTGGGAGCCCGGGTCAACGGGAAATTGGTTCCCATCGATTATGTGATACAAAACGGTGACCGAATCGAGATCGTCACCTCTCAGAATTCCAAAGGTCCCAGCCGGGACTGGCTGAAGCTGGTGAAGAGCAGCCAGGCCAGAAACAAGATCAATCAGTGGTTTAAGACAGAACTGAAAGAAGATAACATTATCCGAGGCCGGGAGCTGGTGGGCGGCTACTGCCGGGCCAAGGGCATCACCATCAGCGATATTTTGAAGCCGGAATTTATGCAGAAAGTTATGGCAAAATACGGATTCCGTGACTGGGATTCGGTGCTGGCGGCCGTGGGCCACGGCGGCCTCAAAGAGGGTCAAGTGGTCAACAAGCTGGTGGAAGAATATAAAATCAAGCATAAGAAAGAATTAACCGATAAAGAAGTCATGGAGGCGGTGGAGGCCAAAGATAAACCCATCGTGGTCAAGAGCAAGAGCGGAATCATCGTCAAAGGACTTCATGACCTGGCAGTCCGTTTTTCCAAGTGCTGTTCCCCCGTGCCGGGAGATGAAATTGTGGGTTTTGTGACCAGAGGCCGAGGGATTTCCATCCACCGCACAGATTGTATCAATATCATTTCTCTGCCGGAGGATGAGAGAAACCGGCTCATTGAAGCAGAGTGGCAGAACGACGAGAAAAAGGCCGGAGAAAAATATCTGACCGAGATCAAAATTTACTGTACCAACCGGGTGGGAATGTTCACAGAGATCACCAAGGTTTTCACTGAGCGCCAGATCAACATCGACTCGGTCAACTCCCGCCCCGATAAACAGGGCAATGCCACCATTGATATGTCATTTGAGATCGCCGGCAAGGAAGAGCTGCGCCAGCTGACCAATAAGCTGCGCTCCATTGAAGGCGTTATTGATATTAAGAGAAGTATGGGATAAAAACATAAGGCTTTCATGGGAGGGCGTTCCCGGATGGGGACGCTTATTCCGTGCCGTTTTTCGGGATAGGGAAAGGAGAGCAAAATGAAACAATTGGTAATTAAGACTCTGGTTTTGGGCATGTGCCAGACCAATTGCTATTTGGTATACAACAGGGATACAAAGGAGGGATGGATCGTGGATCCGGCGGATCAGGCGCAGCTGATTGTGGATCAGTGCGGCAACATCGGCATGAAGCCTCAGGCTATTCTGCTGACCCATGGCCATTTTGATCATATGACGGCAGCCGGGCAGGTGAAAGTGCATTTCGGGATCCCTGTGTACGCAGGGGAAAAGGAAAAAGGCCTTTTGGCCGACTCCATGATGAATTTGTCCGGAGCTTGGGCTTCTCCTGTAACCATGGCGGCGGATGTGTGGGTTACAAAAGACAGCCAGCTGGAGCTGGCTGGATGCCGAATCCGAGTGCTGGAGACTCCGGGGCATACGCCGGGGGGCGTCAGTTATTACATCCCCCAGGAAGAACTGCTATTCAGCGGCGATACGCTGTTTTGCGAGTCTCTGGGGAGAACGGATTTCCCAGGCTCCAGTACATCCCAGATCCTGCGCTCCATCCGGGAACAGCTGCTGACACTGCCGGAGAATACACAGGTATATCCGGGCCATATGGAACCCACCACCATCGGACATGAAAAGCAGTATAATCCGGCGGCAGGCGCATAACAAAGATCCATTTTGCCGGGAATACAGGAAGGATACGAAAGCAATTATGATACAGATTGGTTTGACAAAGGACGCATATGAATATGAGATCAGAGGACTTTTGATGGCGTTTTATCCGGGAGTGTCCATCCAGGCTCAAAAGGGAATCGATCCGGAGGCGTATTGTGCGGCAGCGCCGCATGAATTTTCCCGTGAAGGCCAGGGGCAGGAGCCCGTTGCGCTTGCGGCTGGCTTTTTTTATCCGGAGAGAGAGGGTCAGGGGCGGATCGTGATCTGGGAACCAGGGAAGTCGGCGCAGGAGGAACCATTCTCCTTCCATTCTCTGCGGGATAAAGAAACCAAGACCAACCTGAAACAAACTCTTTACAGGATGCTGAGCCGCCAAACAGGAAAAAAACTTCCATGGGGGACCCTGACGGGAATCCGTCCCACCAAGATTCCCATGGCCATGCTGGAAGAGGGAAAAAGCCGGGAAGAGATTCTGTACCATATGGAAGAGGAATTGCTGTGCAGCCGGGAAAAAGCTGTCCTGAGTCTGGAGATTGCCCAGAGGGAAAAGGAGATTCTCCGGGAATTGGACTATGAGAACGGATACAGCCTATACATCGGGATTCCCTTTTGCCCCACCACCTGCCTTTACTGTTCTTTCACCTCTTACCCCATTGCCAGCTGGGAAAAACGGATGGAGGAATATCTGGGAGCGCTGTTTCGGGAGATTGACTATACGGCGGAATATTTCCGGGATAAAAGGTTAAATACCATCTATTTTGGCGGCGGTACGCCCACCACCCTGTCGGCGGAGTGTCTGGATCGGCTTTTGGGCCGTGTGGAAGAAAAGCTGGATCTGCGCTATTTGAAGGAGTATACCGTGGAGGCGGGAAGGCCGGACAGTGTGACAGAAGAGAAGCTGGATGTGCTGCGACGCCATCCGGTCACCCGTATCTCCATTAACCCACAGACCATGAAAGACGAAACATTACAGATCATCGGCAGGCGCCACACAGTGCGGCAGGTGAAAGAGGTTTACTTCATGGCCAGGGACAAGGGATTTGACAACATCAATATGGATCTGATCTTGGGACTGCCCAATGAGGATGAGGAAGATGTGCGTCATACCATGGAGGAGATCGAGGCCCTGGGGCCGGATAATGTGACCATCCATTCCCTGGCCCTCAAGCGGGCAGCCAGGCTGAATATGTTCCGCGAAGCGTATAAGGGGCTGAAGATGGAAAACACAGAAGCTCTCATGGATATGACCGCCGGATACGCTGCCCGAATGGGCATGGAGCCATACTATCTGTACCGTCAGAAAAATATGGCGGGAAATCTGGAAAATGTGGGTTACGCTGTGCCTGGGAAGGCCGGGATTTACAATATACTGATTATGGAAGAAAAACAAACCATTGTGGCTCTGGGAGCCGGGGCCACCACCAAAGCAGTGTTCGCCGACCGGATTGAGCGGGCGGAGAATGTTAAGGATGTGGCCACGTACATTGCCAATATAGAGGAAATGATTGCCCGCAAAAAACGGCTATTCGGCCAGAAGTAACGAAAGGAATGGATTTCTCCATTGCCGGGAAAAAAATCAGAGGTATAATAAAAGATAAAACGCTGCCGATGGCAAAAGCCGCTGTCCCGGGGAAGGATCCGGCTGTGCGGCGTCTGGGACAGGATGACAGGGAGAGGAGAAACCATATGAATATTGTATTGTTGGAGCCGCTGGGTGTGAGTCAGGAAACCATGGACCGGTATGCGGAGGAAATCAAACAAGCAGGCCATACTTTTACTGCTTATGAAAGGACGGAGGATACGGCGCTGTTGGTACAGGAGGCCAGGGATGCGGATGCGCTGATTTTGGCCAATATGCCTTTAAAGGGTGAGGTGATTCGGGCCTGTACTCATCTCAAGTATATTGATGTGGCATTCACAGGCGTGGATCATGTGGATTTGGAAGCGGCCCGGGAAATGGGGGTTGCTGTCAGCAATGCGTCGGGATATTCCAATGATTCTGTGGCAGAGCTGACACTCTGCATGGTATTATCTCTGCTGCGCCATGTGCGGGAAGTGGAAGCGGCGTGCCGCCAGGGAGGCACCAAAGCCGGACTCATCGGCAATGAGCTGCGGGGAAAGACTGTGGGCATCATCGGCACAGGCGCCATTGGAACCAGAAGCGGAGAACTGTGTCGGGCTTTTGGATGCCGGACCATCGCATACAATGGATTTTCCCACAAGGAAGACACAGAGGATATGACGTATCTGCCGCTGGAGGAAATGCTCCGGCAGTCTGATGTGGTGCTTCTGCACTGTCCGGTCAGCCAGCAGTCCAGGCATCTGATCAACGAAAAAACTTTAACCTATATGAAAAAAACTGCGATTCTGGTCAATGCGGCCAGAGGGCCGGTGGTGGATTCCCAGGCCCTGGCCGATGCGCTCAATGAAGGCCGTATCGCCGGTGCCGGTATCGATGTATTTGAGAGCGAGCCGCCCATTGATGGAGCGCATCCATTGCTCCATGCCAAAAACACCCTGGTGACGCCCCATGTGGCGTTTGCCACGGAGGAATCCATGGAGAAACGGGCGGCCATTGTATTTGATAATCTGCATCAGTGGCTGAACGGCAACAAGGTGAACCTATGTTTATAGTTGTATACGGCGGCAGCGCCAGCGGAAAGTCAGAATATGCAGAGAGTCTGGT
>CAJFUP010000157.1 GCA_904420225.1 uncultured Lachnospiraceae bacterium | reverse complement strand
TGTTGGGTGTTTTTGTCTCTTGGGCGGTGCTGTTTACGGCAGATTCTGCCTCGGAAGATTCATTGGCGGAGACGGCTTTTGTGTCCTGTACCGATGCTGCTGTCTGCGTTGTCTGGGATGGGGAACTGCTCTCAGGATCAGAAGCACAGCCAAATAGACAGAGCCCTGCCATCAAGAGACAGGGCAGGGCAACATGTTTAAAAAATGATGGTTTTAGCATAATCAATGGCCGGATCTCTCAGCCATTTGGCGCGTTGGCGCGCCGGTGTGAAAGGGACCCAGGCAATTCCTATCCCAAGATCCCTTTCGGAGAATCCGGCTATCCTCCCTTCTTTGAGACGTATTATATCATAGGAAAGGGAGCCTGTCAAAATCCGTCTCCTCATTGCCGGAAGTGTGCAGACCATGCATGAGAGAAAAGAGAAATCGAAAAAAATATGATTTATTTTGACGGTTAATGGCGGTCTGAAAATTTGCAGACATGATAAAACAGCAAAAAAGTGATGAAAAATATGAAAGAATATTGTATAATATATCACAGCAGCGCTTTGCTGTGGGTGAGGCGCAGCAGTGCATTATTTATATGAGACCATGGCTTGACACGGCTGCCTGTCCCAGAATGGGATGGAAAAATGTGCACCAATCCGATGGGCAGGTGCAGCAGCGGATGGGACAAGTTTTGGGGAAAGGAAGGTAGTTATGGCAGAAACGTCCTTGCATGCATTCAAAGGAACAATCGCGCAGGAACGGCAGCTGAAAGAAGTGATCGAGAAACATCTTCATCAGCCGGGCGGCTTGATGCCGGTACTGCAGGAGGCCCAGGGGATCTATGGCTATCTGCCGGAGGAAGTGCAGACCATGATCGCAGAGGGGCTGGGAATTTCTTTATCTGAAGTATACGGTGTGGCCACATTTTATTCTCAGTTTTCTCTCACTCCCAAGGGGGAAAACCGGGTCAGCATCTGTTTGGGTACAGCATGCTATGTGAAAGGTGCGGATAAAATTTTGGCAGCAGTGGAGGAGAAACTAGGAATCAAGAGCGGGGAATGTACCCCGGATGGTCTGTTTTCCATTGACTCCTGCCGGTGTGTGGGCGCCTGCGGGCTGGCGCCGGTTATGATGGTAAACGATGATGTATATGGGAAGATGACCCCAGAACAGGTGGGGCCCATATTGGATCGCTATACAGGGAAAAAGGGAGGTGGCCAGTCATGATGACAGTGGAGGAATTAAACAGAATCAAAGCGTCCAAACAGGAATTGGTGATGGTGCGCAAGGTGGTTCACCAGCAGGGGGAGGAACTGGCAAAGAAGACTGGCTATCGGAAACAGGTGCTGGTGTGCGGGGGAACGGGATGTACTTCTTCGGGAAGCAAAAAAGTCATAGAGGCATTGGAGGCTTCTCTGGTGCGTCATGGTTTGGAGAAAGAGATCTTGGTGGTGAAGACAGGCTGTTTTGGTCTCTGTGCCCTGGGTCCCATTATGATCGTCTATCCGGAAGGCGCATTTTACAGTCAGGCCACTCCGGAGGGTGTGGAAGAGATCGTGGAAGAACATTTGAAAAACGGCAATGTGGTGAAGCATTTGCTGTATCAGGAGACTGTTCATCAAGACGGCAGTATTATTTCCCTCAGTGAAACGCAGTTTTATAAAAAGCAAATGCGTGTGGCTTTGAGAAACTGCGGCGTCATTGACCCGGAAAATGTGGAAGAATACATAGCGCTGGATGGATACCAGGCATTGGCCAAGGCGGTGACATCCATGACGCCGGATGATGTGATACAGACCATTTCCGATTCCGGCCTGCGGGGACGAGGGGGCGGCGGATTTCCCACCGGAAAGAAGTGGTCCTTTGCCAAAGCTACGCCGGGCGATGTGAAGTATGTCTGCTGCAACGCCGATGAGGGTGATCCTGGGGCTTTCATGGATCGCTCCATTCTGGAGGGGGATCCTCATGCCATCATCGAAGCCATGGCCATCGCTGGATACGCCATCGGAGCCTCCAAGGGATACGTTTATGTGCGCGCCGAATATCCCATTGCCGTGCAGCGTCTGCAGATCGCCATTGACCAGGCCAGGGAGTACGGACTTTTGGGAGACAATATTTTCGGCAGCGAATTTTCTTTTGATATTGAAATCCGTCTGGGGGCAGGCGCTTTCGTCTGCGGCGAGGAGACAGCGCTGATGACTTCCATTGAGGGGCATAGAGGGGAACCCAGGCCCAGACCGCCTTTCCCGGCGGTGAAGGGACTTTTTGGAAAGCCTACGGTGCTCAACAACGTGGAGACATATGCCAACATTGCCCAGATCATTTTAAATGGAGCTCCGTGGTTTTCCTCCATCGGTACGGCCACTTCCAAGGGAACCAAAGTATTTGCCTTGGGTGGAAAGATCACCAATGTGGGGTTGGTGGAAATCCCCATGGGTACCACCTTGCGGGAAATCGTGGAGGAGATCGGCGGAGGGATTCCCGGCGGCAAGAAATTCAAGGCGGCCCAGACAGGCGGTCCTTCCGGCGGCTGTATCCCTGCCTGCCATATTGATACGCCCATTGATTATGACAGCTTGCTGGCCTTGGGAAGCATGATGGGATCCGGCGGTATGATTATCTTGGATGAGGATACCTGTATGGTGGACATTTCCAAGTTTTATCTGGAGTTTACTGTGGATGAATCCTGCGGAAAGTGTACGCCCTGCCGTATCGGCACCAGGCGTCTTTTGCAGTTTTTGGAAAAGCTCACATCCGGGAAAGGCGAGCCGGAAGATTTGGAGAAAATAGAAGAGCTGGCAAATCATATGAAGACTTCTTCCCTATGCGCTTTGGGGCAGACGGCTTCCAATCCAGTACTTTCCACTATGAAATATTTCCGAGATGAGTATATTGCGCATATCAAAGATAAGATGTGCCCTGCGGGAGTCTGTAAGGCGCTTCTCTCCTACGAGATTGACCCAGGCTTGTGTAAAGGATGCACCAAATGTGCCAAGAATTGCCCTGTCAATGCCATATCGGGTGCAGTGAGACAGCCCCATGTGATTGATAAGAGCAAGTGCATCAAGTGTGGCCTGTGTGAAAAGAACTGCAGATTCAACGCCATTGTGAAGAAGTAGGAGGTTATAATATGGAAACAGTACATGTGAAGATAAATGGAATTCCCGTGGAAGTGCCAGCCGGTTCCACCATCCTGCAGGCGGCAAAGGCAGTTCAGATCGAGATTCCGTCACTCTGTTATCTGAAAGATATCAATTGCATCGGCGCCTGCCGTATCTGCGTAGTGGAGATCAAGGGGAGGAAAGGCCTGGTGGCCGCCTGCGTCTATCCCTGTGAGGAGGGGATGGAGATTCTGACCAATACGCCCAAGGTCCGGGCGTCCAGAAAAACCACCATCGAACTGATCCTCTCCAGCCATCACAAAAAGTGCCTGTCTTGTGTGCGGGGCAACAATTGTGAGCTGCAAAAGCTGGCCTTTGATTACGGCGTGGACGAAGACCGCTTTAAGGGAGAAGATGTGGTATATCCTGTGGATGACGCCTCGCCTTACATTGTCCGGGATAATAATAAGTGTATCCAGTGCATGCGCTGCGTGGCCGCCTGCCGCCTGCAGACGGTATCTGCCATCGGTCCCATCCGCCGCGGGTATTCGGTCCATGTGGGCTGCGCTTTTGAGAAGAGTCTCAATGAATCGGCCTGTGTGGGCTGCGGCCAGTGTATCGTGGCCTGTCCAGTGGGCGCCCTCAACGAAAAGAGCAACATCGATCAGGTGTGGGACGCCATTTCCGATCCCAGAAAAAAAGTGGTATTTTTCACGGCGCCTTCCATCCGTGCCACTCTGGGTGAAAGCTTCGGCATGCCCATAGGAACCAACGTGGAGGGAAAAATGATCGCGGCCATCCGCCGTCTGGGCGCTGACGGCGTGTTCAACATGGACGTGACAGCCGATTTGACCATCATGGAAGAAGCCAATGAATTGGTGGAGCGCATCAAGGGAAAAGGGGTTTTGCCCATGTTCACCTCCTGCTGCCCAGGATGGATCAAGTTCTGTGAGCACAATTATCCCGAAATGCTGCCGCATCTTTCCACCTGCAAATCTCCCCAGCAGATGTTCGGCGCCGTCCTGAAGAGTTATTATTGTCAGAAGAATGGAATTGAACCCGAGGATCTGTTTGTGGTCAGTGTGATTCCGTGTACGGCAAAGAAGTTTGAGATCACCAGAACGGAGCAGAATACCTTTGACTTCCAGGATGTGGACGTGGCCCTCACCACCAGGGAGTTGTCCAAAATGATCAAGGGAGCGGGATTGAAATTTACGGAGTTGGCCGATGAAGATTTTGATGATCCTTTCGGCACGGCCAGCGGCGGTGGAGCCATTTTCGGCGCCACAGGAGGCGTCATGGAGGCGGCATTGAGAACAGCAGCTTGGATGCTGGACGGAGAATTTCAGAAAGTGGATTTCAAAGAAGTCAGAGGAACGGAAGCCATCAAGGAGGCCACGTACAAGGTGGCCGGAGTGGAAATCCGGGTGGCTGTCACATCTGGGCTCGGCAATGCCAGAAAGCTGGTGGAGCAGGTGAAGTCCGGGGAGAAGCAATATCACATGATTGAGGTGATGGCATGTCCCGGCGGCTGTATCAATGGAGGCGGTCAGCCGGTGCAGAGCGACAGTGTGCGAAACTATACGGATCTGAAGTCTCTGCGCGCCAAGGCGCTCTATGATGCGGATAAAAAGATGAAAATCAGAAAATCCCATGAGAACCCGGTGATGAAAGTGCTTTACGACGAATTCTTCGATGCGCCGGGGAAACCCAGAGCCCATAAAATGCTGCACACCACATATCAGAAGCGAAATCGTTTCTGACAGATACCGCAAAAAATCCGGAGTATGGCTCTGATAACAGAGAAGACTCCGGATTTTTTGCGGTAACGCGTGGAAGTGGCCGCTCAACCATCAGGCAGTTTTTTGGCAATATTCCTGGATGAGCTGATCCAGCTCTTCTTCGTGGCCGGGAAGCCAGGCGGCAAAGGAAGTATGTTTATCCTGGATGCGGCGTCCAAGTTCGGCAAAGAAATCAGGAATTACAGACTCCAGCATGACTCCTTTTTCCGTACCCAGCCGAGCTCCGGGATCAGATTCACAT
>CAJFUP010000156.1 GCA_904420225.1 uncultured Lachnospiraceae bacterium | reverse complement strand
GACCTGGAAGAGACCGGCGTGGAAGCTTCATTGTCTGAAGACCTGGAAGAGACCGGCGTGGAAGCTTCATTGTCTGAAGACCCGGAAGAGACCGGTGTGGAAGCTTCATTGTCTGAAGTCACGGAAGAAGGCACTGCGGAAGAATTGTCGGCCCAGGAGCCGGAGGAACAGACCCCTCTTTTCACAGAGCCGGGTTCTGTTTCCGTGGAAGAACAGATCAAAGAATTGGCTGCCCTCATTGAAAATCAGGGAAATCTGGGCGATGAGACTGGGGAAGTGAAAGCTGTGTCGAAAGAAGCTTCCCAGGAGAATGTGCCTGTCTCTGATCCGCAGGACCAAAGCGGTGTATGGCACTTTTTTGTAAAAAGCGATGATTCAGAGGAAGGATTTCGGTTTGCTGTGGACAAGCTTCGCTCCATGATGGGAGATGGAAAAAATCGTCCGTCCACCATTGCCAGAACAAAGGGAAGCAAGCTGAATGGAAAAAGTATTGTCAATACCCTGGATAAGCTGTTGGGCAAAGTGGTTGTCGTAGAGCAGGCGGGAGCCATGGGAAAAGATGTGCTGGATGAATTTTCCATGGTTCTGGACAAAAATGACAGAAGTTTGATTGCTGTGTTCATCGACACAGAGCAGGAAATTGACCGAATCATCCGGGAAAATCCCAAATTGGCGGAAGTATTTTCCGCTCAGTTCCATGCCAGAAAATATACGGTGGACGACCTCATGGAATATGCCGTAGCCTATGTCGACGGCAAGGACTGTTCCATTGATGAATCGGCCAGAATGTATGTGACGGCCAGAATCGAGAGAATTTTGAAGGAGAAGCCTCTGGCATGGAGGGACAGGCTGGAAAAAATGCTGGATGAGGCCGTGGAAAGAGGCAATAAGAAGTCTGTGGGCAGAGCGCTGAAGGGACTTTTCGTCATTCGCTATGACGATGAGGGAAGACTGCTTTTGAAAGAAGAAGATTTCAAGTAAGGACAGGTGAAACATGAATTGGTTGACAGCAGCGGTTATCATATTTTTGCTTGTTGAAGTTCTCGTGGGCGTGAAACGGGGATTTGTCAAGATGATGCTTTCTTTGTTCGCGGTGGTGATTGCCTTGGCAGTCACCTGTGCCGCGGGGCCGTATGTAAAGACGGTGCTGGAGGAACATTCCTCATGGGAAACAGGAATTCAGGAAAACATACAGGGCTCTCTGGATGCGTATCTGGAAACACAGATGGAGACCACAGAGGAACAGCAGGATCAGCTTTTGGATGAACTTCCCCTTCCCGGTGTGCTGACCGGACTTTTGAAGGAGAACAACAACAGCTCGGTTTATGAGAAACTTGGCGTGGATAATCTGTCAGAATACGTCAGTTCTTATCTGGCCGATATGGTGCTGACTGCCATTGTCTATGTCATTACATTTATATGCGTATTTATCCTGCTGCGGATTTTGTTCCACTTCCTCCATCTGGTGACCAGGATCCCGGGCTTGAAACAGCTAAACAGTGTGGCAGGAGGAATGGTGGCCTTGATTCAGGGGCTGATTCTTCTGTGGGTACTTTGTCTGGTGCTGACGGCTTTTGCCAACACCGGCTGGGGAATTCAGGCCATGGGCATGGTTAAGGAAAGTCCTGTACTGAGCTTTATTTACAACCATAATTTGCTTCTGCATTTGATCATGAAAATGGTCGTGAGCATGTAAAGCTGTAAAGCGCTGGCATTTGCGTCTTTGAGAATGCGCAAAACACCGATTATTTCCGCTTTTTCCAGCTGCCTTCAGGATGAAAATCAAGAAAGGCGGCACATACTAATATGGCCGGGCAGAATGACTCCTATGCGGCGGAGGGAAATTCTCCAAAACTGGGAGACTGGATGCCTGCGGCAAAAAGCAGGAAAAGAGGCGAGTTCCATGGCGCAGATAATATGGGAAAAAGAGAGAAAACGAGCCATAATAAACCGGATCATTCGCGTGTATACTGCGGCGGCCGGTATGATTGTGGCTCTGTTTATTTTGGGAGGGAAATTGGATGTGTACGGTATGGGGAGCGATTATGACAGTTACTTTGAAAATTCTCGGAATGACCGGCTTCCTCAGACCATTGTCAGCCGCGTGGTAACAGACTTTTTGAAAAGTCCTTTGCCCAAAGGAAAAGAAGAAAAAAAGGTTATGGTTATGGGATACGATGGATTTTGCGAGGACGGTCTGGAGCTGCTTTTGGAGGATCCCCAAAGTTCGGTTCGTCTGGCCGCCCAAGAGGGCGGACTTTATCACACCTATGCCGGGGGAGAGGAGGAGATGCCCCAGCAAACCACCACAGCGCCGGGATGGGCGTCCATCTTGACGGGATACTGGGCAGAGGAAACGGGCGTTTATGACTGCACATGCGAAAAAAACGCGGATATAACTACCTTTCTTATGAAAGAGGCCTTGGAGGGAAGATCTGCGGTGTTTGCCGCTTCCTGGGATACACATTTTTCGGTGACATATAGACAGGACAGGGCCTTGGCAGGTCAAAGAAGACTTCCGCTGACATTCATTCAGGGGCAGGATGACAGCGATACGTATCAGACAGTATTGGAAATGGCGGCAGGGCAGAACCGGAAGGAAGCTGACTGGCCGGAGGATCCAGATATCATTTTTTTTATTCTGGAGGGAACCGATGAGGAGGGCCATCGATCTGGATACGGAATCGGCAACGATGCTTACAAAGACGCCTGTCTCATCTCTGATGCCTGCGGCAGAAAGATACTGGAAGCCATCCGTACCAGGGATACTTTTTTGCAGGAGGACTGGCTGATTCTAGTGACCACCGATCATGGCGGCATTGGAACATCCCACGGCGGTCAGACTCCAGAGGAAAGGTCCACATGGCTGGCCAGCAGTAAAAAAATAGAATGAATAAAGTATGGTTGGGAAAGAATAACCATTTTCCTGAGGAATAGATTTGTGCTATAATTCAGTGGAAAGATAGCCATGCAGTCAAAAAAGACAAAATTTCGGAGGTGGAATATGTTTAGTGAAACATATGCATTGGCCAAAGGGCAGGATGAGGCTTTGGCGGCTGATGTCTGGTACAATGAGAAAAAAGGGTACGGATTTCTGCCGTTTGGCGGCGAGGGAAGCACAGATAAGTATACCGGCGCCGCAGGCTGGAATCCGGCGGGAAAGCAGCTGGGGCAGAAGAGAGAGGCGAGCCTCCATCAAGAGAAATGGGGAACAGAGATACGGGACGTTGGATTTCCCATCCGATTTCGGGCGGATGTACCGGAAAACGGTGTCTATGCAGTGACAGTGACAGTGGACGGCGGCGAGGACGGCGTGTCGGACATGAATTTGTATACCGGCAGAAGAAACCTGGTGAAGCGGGATATCACCGTGAAAGCCAATGAGACGGCTTCTTTCCGCTTTTATGTCCATGTCTGCGAGTACATTCCTGTGATGGGAAAGCCGCCGGTGGAAGATCGGGCGGTATATGTCAGCGCCGTGGGGCATCCTGCCCGTTTGACCTCTGTCCGCGTGGAAAAAGCAGAGGCGCCTACTCTGTTCATCGCCGGCGACTCTTTGGTGGCGGATTATATCGGCAATTATCCGTACAATCCGCTGATTAACGGAGGGAGCTGGGGACAAAACATGCTCCAATATTTCGATGGCCTGGCGGTCTGCAATCAGGCCCACGGCGGCATGACCACCAACTGCTTCCGGGATGACGGCCATTGGGATATCGTATGCCGGAATATCCGACCGGGAGATATTTTCATGATGGAGTTTGGCCACAATGACCAGAAGCGCAGAAACCTTCGGCCCTTTGGGCAATATGCGGCCAATCTGCGCTGGTATATTCATGAGATCAGAAAACGGGGGGCATATCCGGTGATTGTCACATCCCTGAGCCGAATCCCCAGCCGGGATGAGGATGGATATTATGATCTTCTGGAAGAATACGCCCAGAGCTGCCTGCGGGTGGGGCGGGAGTGGCACGTTCCTGTGCTGGATCTGCACGCGTGGAGTTTTGACACGCTCTGCCGCATGGGAGTGGATCAGTGTAAAGTGTACTTTAATGATGTGACCCATACCAATGATTACGGCGCGCTGCTGGTGGCGAGATTTTTGGCGCAGGAGATCAGAAGGCAGGAAATCAAACCGCTGCTTCCATGTATGAATGGATGTGATCCTGAGCCCTGGGAACCGGACACCAGCCTGTATCCCGCGGATACCGTGTCCAGCGACCAGAAGGAGGAAAGACCCATTCTTTCCACAGATCTGCCGGAACTGCCTTACGCTGACTGCCGCCATATTCGCCAGCTTCGCGGATTGAAAGAGGCCATGGCCAAGGGGCTGTTGGATCCCTGCCTGAAGTATTATCATCCCTTTGAGGAGATGCCCCGCGGACAGTTTCTTTATCTGTTTTTCAAAGCTGTGAAAGCGCCTGCCAGGAGACCGTATCAGGGTACATACTGCGACATTTACAAATATGAATGGGATGCTCAGAATATACAGGCAGCCTTGGACGCCGATCTCATTGACATGGAAACCACTAAGAACAGCCGGTTCCGCCCCGATGATGCTCTGACGGGAGGCGAGCTTTTGAGTATGATGATCAGAAGCCTGCATGAGCCGGACGACAGAGATTGGAATATTCCCGAATGCGAGCAGCAGGCCAGAAGTCTGGGATTGATCTGGGAGGGATATGAGAGAGACAAATGGGTCAATCGTGCCGATTGTACCGTGGCCTTGGTACATATGATGAATCTGACGGAGGACGAGAAAAAGTATCTGCCCTCCAAAAAGCTGTCTCAGCGCTGAGAAAGACTTTTGGGCAGCGTAAAGACAGGAAGTGCCGTCCAATCCCCCATCCATGATGGTTGGGCGGCACTTTTTATAGAATATTGGAGGTCCCGTTGGCGCGGGCTATTTACTTCATAGGCAGGGCACAAAAAAACAGACGCAGAAAAATGCCGCTAAAGCATTTTACCTGCGCCTGATCTTCTCAGAGGCGACAACCAGATTTGAACTGGTGATAAGGGTGTTGCAGACCCGTGCCTTACCACTTGGCT
>CAJFUP010000155.1 GCA_904420225.1 uncultured Lachnospiraceae bacterium | reverse complement strand
GGTACATTCAATTCTATTTTTTCAAATCTCATATCTTCCTCCTGTTCAGTCGCTTCCCAAAAAACACTGTTTTTATCATAAGGCTTTCCGCTGTGTCTGTCAACGTCAACCCATGGACTCCTGTTTTTTTGCCAGCTCTCCCTGCTTTTTGTAGATGGTTTTGGGCGGAACATAGCCGCGGACACTGGACAACGGATAGATATTGCTTTCCCGTCCCACGATGGTTCCCGGATTCAAAACCGAGCCGCAGCCCACTTCCACATGGTCGCCCAACATGGCGCCGAATTTCTTCAGACCCGTTTCCACATTGCCCGCACTGCCTTTCACCACCACAAGTTTTTTATCTGATTTCACATTGGAAGTAATGGAACCGGCGCCCATATGGGATTTATAACCCAGAATGGAATCTCCCACATAATTATAATGGGGCACCTGGACACCGTTGAATAAAATCACGTTTTTCAGCTCTGTGGAATTTCCCACCACGGCTTTTTTCCCCACCAGGGCATTCCCCCGGATAAAAGCACAGTGACGCACCTCCGCTTCCTCGTCAATGATACACGGTCCATTGACGGCGGCCGTGGGCGCCACCTTGGCGGATTTGGCGATCCAGATATCCTGGCCCCTCTTTTCAAACCGCTCCGCAGAAAGCGTTTCCCCCATCTTTCGAATAAAAGCTCCTATATCTCCCAACACCTCCCAAGGATATTCTGCCTGCTCCAATAGAGGGGCAGCCATGGTCTCCCTCAAATCATACAGTGCTTTTATGGTATATTCCTGAATCATCGCTGCTTTCCTTCCTTTCCTCCTTTTTTAGACACTTGTAAACTTCTGAACATCCGGTTTCTTTTTTTCCGCTGCCCTGTAATAGGGCAGCACATGTTCAAATCGGCTGCGGATGGCCCAGGGATTTCCGATACCTTTTACGCCGTTGGTCCGCCTTGCGACAAAATCCTCCAGCTTTTCCATATATTCATCCGGTGTGATACTGCCCTCCGCCACGTAGGACAATCCTTTTTCCCAGCTGGCCGTCAGTTCCGGATTCAAAAGTTGGCGCATGGAGACATCCACCACATCATATACCAATTCGCCCAAAAGTGCCGGTGTGATGATCTGGGTTTTTTTATTCAGCGCCAAATACTTGATGTTGACCAATTTTTTCAAGATCTCTGCCCTGGTGGCACTGGTGCCGATTCCGCTGCCTTTAATCTGGGCTCGCAGCTCCTCGTCCTCGATGAGCTGGCCCGCATTTTCCATGGCCAGAATCAGACTCCCGGAATTATAGCGCTTGGGCGGAGAAGTCTCCCCTTCTTTCACCTGCAGATCCGACACAGAAAGAACATCGCCTTTTTGGGCCTTTTTCAGCAATTCCAGAAAAGCGGGATCGTTTTTGATATCCTGCTCCTCCCCGTCTTTCGTCTCCCTCTGCGGGGAGGGCGCGCCTCCGGCCACCTTCAGATATCCTTCTTCCAGAAGGATGCGGAAATTGGAGAAAAAGTGTTCCTGCCTGCGCTCCAGTTCCAGAGCAATCTTCTGGTAGACGGCAGGAGGATAAAAGATGCTCAAAAAACGGCGACAGATCAGCTGATACACCCTGGCCGCCGTGCCGGACAACGCTCCCAGGCCGCCGATACCCTGCCCAGTGGGTATGATGGCATAATGATCCGTGATCTGTTTATCATTGACATACCGGGACTTGGCCAGATCCGCATACAATTTGTTTTCCAGAATCTCCGCCGCAAAAGCCCCCACTTCCCCATACCGCATAAGCCCTTTCAGATTTCCAGTAATTTCCTTAGCCACCGCCGAGGACAGCACTCTGGCATCGGTCCTGGGGTAGGTGACCATTTTTTTCTCATACAGCTCCTGGGTAATGCGCAGAGTCTCATCGGGGCTAATTTTGAATCGACGGGAGCACTCATTTTGCAGCTCCGCCAGATTGAACAACAGCGGCGGATACTTATTCTCTTTTTTCTTTGTGATGCGGCAGACGGCAGCGGTCACCGGCTCTTCTTCCTTAAGCCAATGAATCAGTTCCTCTGCTTTCTCCCGATTCTTAAATCCGTTTTCTTTGTACAAATGAGGGGAGCCGAAATAGCGGGAGCCCTCCACAGCTCGCCACTCTCCCTCAAATCCGTGATCCCCCATCTGAAAAGTGGCCACCACGCGATAAAAAGGTGTTTTTACGAAATTGCGGATCTCCCTTTCCCGGCGCACCACCATGCCCAGGACACAGGTCATCACCCGCCCCACCGAAAGCACGGTCCATTTTTCATTGGTGACGCTGGAAAGGGTGGCGCCAAATTTCAGCGTCAGGGCTCTGGAGAAATTGATGCCCATCAGGTAATCTTCCTTGGCCCGCAGGTACGCGGAAGCGCTGAGATTGTCGTACTCGGACAAATCCTTGGCCTGTGCGATTCCCCTTTGTATCTCTTCTTCTGTCTGGGAGTCAATCCAGACCCTAAGCCTCTTTTTTCCCTTTACCCCGGCCATCTGTTCCACCAGGCGATAAATGTATTCTCCCTCACGCCCGGAGTCAGTACAAACATAAATGGTCTCCACATCGTCCCGGTTCAAAAGCCCCTTGACAATCTGGAACTGTTTTTTTACATTGTCAATGACCTGATATTTCCACTCCTTCGGAAAAAACGGGATGGTGTCCATACTCCAGCGTTTCAAAGCAGGGTCATATGCTTCCGGATAGCTCATGGTCACCAAATGCCCCACGCACCAGGTGACCACTGCATCCCCCGATTCCAGATAACCATCCCTCCTCTGTCCGTTTATTTTAAGAGCCCTGGCAAACTCCTGTGCCACACTGGGCTTTTCCGCAATAAATAATCTCTTTCCCAAATCGTTCTCTCCATATCACAGCGCAGGCATTTTTAAAGGTCTTTGGCCGGAAGGAAACGAAATACCGTGGTGGTGTCATATTCCTGGCCCGCCTTCAGAATGGGGGATGGGAAGTTGGCGTGATGGACAGAATCGGGAAAATACTGGGTCTCAAAACAGACTCCTGCCCTCTTGTGGTAGACCGTGCCGCCTTTTCCTGTGAGCGTCCCGTCCAGAAAGTTTCCTGTGTAAAACTGGATCCCCGGCAGATCTGTGTGTACCTCCATGGCCATGCCGCATCTGGGGTCTTCCAGGACAGCCACTTTCCTAAACTCTCCGCTCTCGCCATCCAGCACCCAGTTATGGTCATATCCGTTCCCCAGTTTTGTGGCCTCATAGGAGCTGTCAATGGCATCCCCGATTCTTCGTCTCTCCCTGAAGTCCATGGGCGTGTCTTCCACCGGCAGAAGTTCTCCCGTGGGAATGGAGGCGGCGTCCGCCCTGGTGTAGTAATGGGCAAAAATCTGTGCTTTCTGCTCCACAGCGCCCCCGGCATCATGACCGGATAGATTGAAATAACTGTGATTCGTCATGTTAACCACCGTATCCTCATCGGTCACGGCGTAATAACGGATCATAAGCGCATTGTCCTCTGTCAGAGTATAGGTGACAGTCACATCCAGGCTCCCCGGATACCCCTGATCCCCGGCGGGACTCAGCAGATGAAGGGACAGTGCCTCACCCAGCGGGCTCTCGCAAGCTTCCGCCTCCCACATCCTTCTGTGATATCCATGGGGGTTGCTGTGAAGGTTATTTTCTCCGTCATTTTTTTCCAGATGATACACCTTTCCGTTAAGGGAAAACTCCGCCCCGCCGATCCGATTGGCGTGACGGCCGATGACGGCGCCAAATCCCGGCTCATTGACGAAATACCCATCCAGAGAATCAAATCCCAGCACCACGTCCCGCAGACTGCCATCGGACATGGGAACCCAAAGCGACTGGAGCACCGCCCCAAAATCACTGATCACCGCTTTCATGCCATGGGCATTTTCCAATGTGTAGAGATGGGCTGTCTTTCCATCTTTTGCTATGCCGAATTCTTTTTTTGTCATTCCCGGTTCCTCCCATTCCTAAATCCTATCTGATGTTTTTCGCCGCGGATGGCTCTGCCCTGGGCGCCGCGGCAAATCCTGCGCCATACCCGGCGTACTCTCGGCGCCGGGCCGCTACGACGATTTTATCACAGAACGCGCAAAAAGGAAAGGAAAAGGGAGCGACGCAGAAAGGATTCTTTTGCGTCGCTCCCTTAAAGGATTATTTTGCAGTGATATAGCCCTTGGCGGTCAAAAGCTCAGCTGAAAGAATGGCTCCTCCGGCGGCTCCACGCACAGTATTGTGGGAAAGACCGACAAATTTATAATCGTATACGGTATCCTCTCTCAGACGACCCATGGAAATTCCCATGCCATTCTCATAGTCACGATCCAGTCGGGCCTGAGGTCTGTTTTCTTCTTCCATATAACGGATAAACTGCTTGGGCGCGCTGGGAAGATTCAGTTTCTGGGGTTCTCCCTGGAAATTCTTCCAGCGGTCCAGGATTTGTTCCCTGGTGGGCTTTTTCTGGAACGATACGAATACAGCGGCGGTGTGGCCGTCCTGTACCGGAACCCGAATGCACTGGGTGGTGATGATGGGGCCATCCGCCTTTTTGATGACGCCGTCCTCCACTTTGCCCCAAATGCGCAGGGGCTCCTGCTCACTCTTTTCTTCCTCGCCTCCGATGAAGGGGATGATATTATCCAACATCTCCGGCCAATCCTTGAATGTCTTTCCAGCGCCAGAAATAGCCTGGTATGTGGTGGCCACCACCACCTTGGGACCGAACTCCATGAGCGCGTGGAGAGCCGGTGTATAGCTTTGGATGGAGCAGTTGGGTTTAACGGCTATGAATCCCCGCTTTGTGCCCAGCCGCTTTCTCTGAAATGGAATCACCTCCGCATGTTCCGGATTCAATTCCGGTATGATCATGGGCACATCCGGCGTCCAGCGATGAGCGCTGTTGTTGGAAACCACCGGCGTCTCCGCCTTGGCGTAGGTTTCCTCTATGGCTCTGATTTCCTCCTTGGTCATGTCCACAGCGCTGAATACAAAATCCACCCCGGCAGCCACCTCTTCCACCTGATTCACATTTTTTACAATCAGGTTTTTCACTGCTTCCGGTATGGGCGTTGTCATCTTCCAGCGATCCCCCACCGCTTCTTCATATGTTTTTCCGGCAGATCTGGGACTTGCCGCAATGGTAACCACCTCAAACCAAGGATGATTCTCCAGCAGAGAAATAAATCTCTGTCCCACCATACCGGTGCCGCCCAGAATGCCAACTCTCAATTTCTGATTCATAACCATTTCCTCCTCTTTTTCTCTGCCTGCCCAGCACAGGAATCAGGCAAGTGTCCTACTGCCACGGACATTTGTTGTCTATACAAACATTTTTCCTTCTGTTTTCCGTCTACTCCTCTATACAACAATTGCCTTAGGCGCTATACTGTACGCCTAAGGCAATCACTCCATTCATTTCCATCCGGTCTGTCTTTGGAAAAACGAACTTTAATTTTCCTCTGTCTCCGTCTTCTCTTCTTCCACCGGTTCTCCACAAGCCCCGCAGAACGCCGCCCCTTCTTCCAACTGGGCACCGCATTTGGGGCAAGTGCGGTAATTTGACGTTTCCTGAGCCTCTGTCTCGGGAACTCCCTTCTTAGCCCCGCACTTGGGACAAAACAGAGAATCCGCTGAGATTTCAGCTCCACAGTTGCCGCACACCGTCACTTTTTTGATGGCCTGGATCTCTGTTCGACACTTGGCAATGGCCATCTCAGCATTGGCAATCACTTCAAACTGAATCGCATCTGCTGCATCCGGGCTGTTGCGGTGCTTCTTATAATACGCTTTTCCCAGAGCTTCATAGGCGTCGCGAATCTTATTCTCCTCCGCGCTGATCTGGCTATTCAACTTGGCAATGTCCGTCAGATCCTTGGTCTTATCAATGAGCGTCTTGCTTCCTTTGGACAGTGTTTCAGAAATCTTATCAAAAAATGCCATTTTCATCAACCTCCTGACTGAATGAATCCGCATCGATACTGGCAGACAGACTCGTCTTTGGGACCCATCTGTCTACAGAAAAAGCTCCCGGCCGGACTCGAACCGGCGACCCACGCATTACGAATGCGTTGCTCTACCAACTGAGCCACGGAAGCCTAAAACCTGTCAAACATGACGTATGAAGTTTTGCAACACAGCTAATATACAGCATTCTTTTGGATTTGTCAAGCTGTTTTGTCGCAATTTTTCATATATTGCTACAACAGGGTACTCCGTCTGCGCGTTTCCTACACAGACCATTTAAGAGTGTGACGCCTGCGGACAGTGATTTGGAAGATATGGGAAGCGCCCACCGGCAAACGGCGATTCCCATATCTCTGGCATTACCCAACCTCCATACAGCGGCTATGGGGACTCTATATTTTTTTCCTTTTGCCCTCTCGGATCGCTCCTATTAGGGCAGCGGCCAAAAAGATCCCCAGATTAGTCAGCACCACACTGGCTCCCACCGGCGTGGAATACTGGTAGGAAACCACCATTCCCACACAGAATGCCGCCACAGACAGTGCTGCCGAACAAATCACCACGCCCCGGAAGCTTTTGAACACCCGCATGGCAGTAAGAGCTGGAAATATCACCAGGCTGGAAATCAAAAGCGCTCCCATTATCCGCATGCCCAGTACAATGGTCACAGCCGTCAAAACAGCCATGAGGGTGTTGTAAAAGGAGACGTGAACCCCTGTGGCACGGGAAAAGCTCTCGTCAAAAGTGACTGCGAAAATTTTGTTGTAGCAGACCAGATACAGGCCCAAAACAATGATGGAAAGTATCACAGATAGAACCACATCGTCTCCGCTCATGGCCAGAATGCTTCCAAACATGTAGCTGTCCACATCGGCCGTCAGACCGCTGGTCAGCGAGGTAACGATAATACCGATGGCCAAGGCACTGGAAGAAATGAGGGCTATGGCCGCATCACTTCTCAATTTTCCCGTCTCCGACAGGCGCAAAAGCAGTACAGCAGCGATGATCACCACCGGCAGGGAAACCGGCAGCGGCGAAAATCCCATGGCCAAGGCCACGGATAAGGCGCCAAAGGAAACATGGGACAGTCCGTCCCCGATCATGGAATAGCGCTTCAGCACCAGGCTGACTCCCAGCAGCGCGGCGCAGAGGGATACGAGAATTCCCACCAAAAACGCTCTGGTGATAAAGGAATACGACAGCATTTCACTAATTAGTTCCAAGATAATCTTCACCTCCCAGAAACCCTCTCCCCGTCTCGCTTTTTCTGTAATCCTGCACCGTACCGTAAAACAGCGGCTGCTGCTTCAAATGGAGTACCGTTTTGGCCTGGGAGAGGGCATTCATGATATCGTGGGACACCATGATGACCGCCACATGATCCTCCCGGTTTAATTTCTGGATCAACTGATACATCTCCGTCACAGCTGTGGGATCCAGCCCTGTGGTGGGCTCATCCAAAATCAGCAGCTTTTCCGTGGCGCACAGGGCTCGGGCCAGCAAAACTCTCTGTTTCTGGCCGCCGGACAGTTCCCGAAAGCACCGGCGCGCCATACTGTCGATTCCCAGTTTCTTCATATTTTTTCGTGCCAGCCGCTTCTCATCGGCGGAGTAAAACGGCAGAAATCCCCGCCTTTTCAGACAGCCGGAAATCACCACTTCCGACACCGTAGCCGGAAAATCCTTCTGAGCCGCCGTCTGTTGAGGCAGATATCCAATGCTCTCCTCCCTCAGGGCAGGAGCCACGGTGATCTGCCCGCGCAGAGGCCGAATCAGCCCCGCCAGCCCTTTGATGAGGGTGCTCTTTCCCGAGCCATTCTCCCCCACAATGCAGAGGTAATCGCCTGGGTACACCTCCAAATTAATGCCACTGGCCACCTCTCTGTTTTCATATCCAAGACTCACGTCTTTGCATGCAATCAATGGTTCCATCACTGCAGTCCTTCCCTCAAACTTTCCACATTTCGCTGCATCAGTTCCAAATAAGTCACACCTGCCTTCCACTCTTCCTCTGTCACATTATGGCAGGAGTGAAATTCCAGCACCCTGGCGCCGGTTTCTTCCGCTATGGTGTCCGCAATCCGTGTACTCCCCAGCTCCAAGTGATACACCACCGGAATCCCATACTCTCTGACTTTATCAATGAGATAGGCCACTGTCCTGACACTGGGTTCACTGTCCTCACTGCAGCCAGAAAATGCTGCTCGATAATCCAGTCCATAGGCATGGGCAAAATAGCGCAGAGAAAAACGGTCTCCCACAATCATGATTCGATTTCGGGCCCCTTCCACCACCTCTTCAAAGCTCTCATCCAATGACTGCAATTCCTCTTGGTAAGCACTCATATTTTTTCGGAACAAAGCCTCATTATCCGGATCCAAAGCGCACAATTCATCGCAAATGGCTTGTGCCAGAATTATGGCATTGGAGGGCGAAGTCCAAATGTGCTCATCATATTCACTGACATGCCCTTCTTCACTGTGGCTCTCATGTGCATGGTCATGCTCATCATGTTCCATCCCCTCCACAATTTGCTCTTCCAGAGGCTCCACATAATCCATCATGCGGACTGCTTTCCCCGTCAGCTGCGAGGCTTCCAGCACGGTATCCATCCAGCTCTCCATATGGCCCCCGTTATAAATCACCAAGTCCGCCTCCTGTAATCCAATCATATCCCGAGGCGTGGGTTCATAGGAGTGGATATTGGTTCCGGCTGGAACGAAAAGTTCCAGCTCCACCGCGTCCCCTGCAATCTGGCGGACAAAATCATAATAGGGAAACAGTGTGGCCATTACCTTCAGTCTCCCGTCATCAGACCAGATGCCCGACCGTACCGACCCGCACCCAGAAATCACCACTGCCATTGCACAGAATGTCAGAGCAATCGCCACTATGATTTTCTTCATTTACAATCGTTCCTTTACTATCAGTACCCCATAGGGAGACAATTCCCCGCATCCGCAGGGCGTTCCCCCCAGATCCGTCAGCTGCTTTCCTTGCGGGAAATCCACCCGCTGTTCCTGGGCGGTAAAATTCATGAGAAAATAATACACCGCACTCTCCGACTCTCTGGCCGTCACGGATACCCCTTCCGGCAGCACCGTGTCCATCACAGGGTACACCCCAGCCTCCCTGCTGATTGTCTCATAGAAGTCAAACAGCATGGCCGTCTCGAATCTGGCCGCCATGTGGTAACAGCGGCCTTTCCCCAGAGGATGCTTCGTCAAAGCCGCCTCCCCCTGATAAAAATCGCTGTCATAGACTGCCAGTACCTGACAATCCTCGGCGGGATGAATTCTCTCACAGAAATCATGGATCTCATACGTTTTCTCTCCTTTTCCCAGATCCATGGACGCGGAATTTGTCTGTCCATCAAACAGAGAATCGATCTCCTCTGCCCAGACCCCCGTCACTTCCATCATGCCGTCTCCTGGAAATCCACCCAAAAAGCACAAGTCATTTTCGTTGACATATCCGGTGGCATAACTGGTCACAAGGGTTCCCCCATTTTCCACGAACGCCTTCAGTCTGGCCGCCACTCCCGGTTTCAGCAGATACAGCATGGGAGCAGCAATGAGACGGTATTGGGAAAAGTCACAATCCTGTGAAATCACATCCGCAGCAATCCCTTGTCTCCACAGACTGCGGTAATGCAGCTTGCAAGTTCCCTCATAATCGCGCTTATCGCTGAGCCCCTGAAGATCCTGAATGGCCCAGCGATTTTCCCAATCAAAAATCACCGCTGCCTGGGCAGCCACACTGGTCCCCACGATCTCATCCATCTGCTTTAAGGCGTCTCCCACCTGTTTTACTTCCCGAAATACCCGCGTGTGCTCATGGCCCACATGGTCAATAACCGCCCCATGGAATTTTTCCGATGCTCCCCTGCTCTTTCTCCACTGGAAATACTGCACGGAGTCAGACCCGTGGGCAATGGCCTGGACGGAGGAGAGCAGATGAACCCCCGGCCGTTTCAGCTTATTGACTCTGCGCCAGTTGACCAGGCTGGGCGTACTCTCCATCATAAACCACGGCTTCCCCTTGAGGGAACGGAAAATATCGTGGTTGAATGCCACATCGGCAGCCACTTCCCAATCCGTTCTGGTATTCTCGTGCCAAGCCGGATAATTGTCCCAGGAAATCACATCCACACTTTTTGCCAATTCCCACGGATTGTATCCCACAAATGTCTCCATCATGTTGGTGGTCACCGGAATATCCGGCGTTATCTCCTT
>CAJFUP010000154.1 GCA_904420225.1 uncultured Lachnospiraceae bacterium | reverse complement strand
GCTGAAGTATGACTCTTCTCAGGGTAGATATGCCGGTCACACAGTTGAGGCAGGCGAGGACTCCATCATCGTAGACGGCAAGAAGATCACAATTTACAAGATGCCGAATGCTGCTGAGCTTCCTTGGGGAGAGATCGGTGTTGATGTTGTACTGGAGTGTACAGGATTCTATACATCCAAGGCAAAATCCCAGGCTCACATCGATGCAGGTGCAAAGAAGGTTGTTATTTCCGCACCGGCCGGAAACGATCTGAAGACCATTGTTTACAGTGTAAATGAGAACACACTGACAGCTGATGATCAGATCATTTCTGCTGCTTCCTGTACGACCAACTGCCTGGCTCCTATGGCTAAGGCACTCAATGACTATGCTCCCATCCAGAGCGGTATCATGTCCACCATCCACGCTTACACAGGCGATCAGATGATCCTGGACGGCCCCCACAGAAAGGGCGACCTGAGAAGAGCTCGTGCCGGCGCAGTGAACATTGTTCCCAACTCCACAGGTGCTGCCAAGGCCATCGGCCTTGTTATTCCTGAGCTGAACGGCAAGCTCATCGGTTCCGCACAGCGTGTACCGGTTCCCACAGGCTCCACCACCATCCTGACAGCTGTTGTTAAGGGTGCTGATGTGACAGTAGAGGGTATCAATGCCGCTATGAAGGCAGCTGCTTCCGAGTCCTTCGGATATAACGAAGATCTCATCGTTTCCTCCGATGTCATCGGAATGCGCTATGGTTCTCTGTTTGACGCTACACAGACCATGGTATCCAAGATCGGTGATGATCTGTATCAGGTACAGGTAGTTTCCTGGTATGACAATGAGAATTCCTACACAAGCCAGATGGTTCGTACCATTAAGTACTTCGCTGAGCTTGCTTAATTCAGGGATTGTACCCGCCATATTTGAATCAAAGACTCAAAAAAGGGTCCGGTCTGAAAGGACCGGACCCTTTTAACATGGGAGGAAAAAAATGCTTAACAAGAAAACAGTAGATGATCTGAAAGATGTAAAAGGCAAGAAAGTATTGGTTCGCTGCGATTTCAACGTACCGCTGAAGGACGGCGTAATTCAGAATTACAATCGTATCGACGGCGCGCTTCCCACTATCAAGAAGCTGCTGAGCGAGGGCGCGAAAGTGATTCTTTGCTCTCATTTGGGAAAACCCAAGGGAGAACCGGTTCCGGAGATGTCCCTGGCTCCCGTGGCTGTGGCTCTCACGGAGAGACTGGGCGTGGATGTAAAGTTTGTAAATGATCCCCAGGTAACCGGCGAGGAGACAAAGAAAGTGGCCGCTGAGCTGAAGGAAGGCGAAGTTCTTCTTCTTCAGAACACACGCTACAGAGTAGAGGAAACCAAGTATGGCAAGGATCCGGCTGCGGATGAGTATGCCAAGGAACTGGCGGCTCTCTGCGACAATCAGATTTTTGTAAACGACGCCTTTGGTACCGCTCACAGAGCACACTGCTCCAATGTGGGCGTGACAAAATATACACAGGAGAATGTGGTCGGCTACCTGATGGAAAAAGAGATCAAGTTCCTGGGTGAGGCGGTAGAAAATCCGGTGCGTCCGTTTGTCGCCATCCTGGGCGGCGCCAAGGTATCCGATAAGATCAATGTTATCAATAACCTGCTGGATAAGGTGGACACGCTGATCATCGGCGGCGGCATGGCATACACATTCTTAAAGGCACAGGGCCAGGAAGTGGGCAATTCTCTTCTGGAGGCAGATAAACTGGATTATGCCTTGGACATGATCAAAAAAGCTGAGGAAAAAGGCGTAAATCTGCTTCTGCCGGTGGATCATGTGGTTGGCAAGTCCTTTGCCAATGACACGGAGAAGGCTACCGTGGATACCATCGAGGCCGGATGGTCTGGATTTGATATCGGACCCAAGACCATTGAGAATTATAAAAAGGCTTTGGAGGGAGCCAAGACAGTCGTATGGAACGGACCCATGGGTGTATTTGAGTTTGAGAACTTTGCTCAGGGTACCCTGGAAATCTGCCGCGCCGTGGCAGAGCTGAAGGATGCCACCACAGTGATTGGAGGCGGCGATTCTGTGAACGCAGTAAAGCGTCTGGGATTTGCCGATAAGATGACTCATATTTCCACAGGCGGCGGCGCTTCCCTGGAGTTCCTGGAAGGAAAAGAACTGCCTGGCGTAGCGGCTGCGGATAATAAATAAGACTCCCTCAGGGCGGACAGCGCAGGCGGCATGATGCGATCATGCCGCCCGCTCCCGGTATTGGGACTAAGAGAAGATAAATTGTAGGTATGCCATGGCATACAGAAATGAGGAAAATATGCGTAAGAAAATTATTGCGGGTAATTGGAAAATGAATATGACGCCCAGTGAGGCAGTGGCTCTTGTGAATGAGTTGAAGCCGCTGGTGGCCAATGACGAGGTGGATGTGGTATTCTGCGTACCGGCCATTGACATCATTCCGGTAGTGGAGGCGGCCAAAGGAAGCAATATCCAGGTGGGCGCGGAAAACATGTATTTTGAGGAAAAGGGTGCATATACCGGAGAGATTTCCCCCAATATGCTGACGGATGCCGGAGTGAAATATGTCATCATCGGTCATTCCGAGAGAAGAGAATACTTTGCCGAGACAGATGAGACAGTCAATAAGAAAGTTCTGAAAGCATTTGAGCACGGCTTGACACCCATCATCTGCTGCGGAGAATCTTTGACTCAGAGAGAGCAGGGCATCACCATTGACTGGATTCGCCAGCAGATTAAGATTGCTTTCCTGAATGTGACTGCAGAGCAGGCGGCACAGGCTGTCATTGCTTATGAACCCATCTGGGCCATCGGTACAGGAAAGGTAGCCACCACAGAACAGGCAGAAGAAGTCTGCGCAGCGATCCGCGCCTGCATCGGTGAGCTGTACGGAGAGGCTACAGCAGAGGCAATCCGCATCCAGTACGGCGGTTCTGTCAGCGCATCCAGCGCTCCGGAACTCTTTGCCCAGGCTGATATTGACGGCGGACTGGTGGGAGGCGCTTCTCTGAAGCCGGATTTTGGAAAGATTGTAAATTATAATAAGTAACTGAATATGTCTGTTGGAATCGAGGAAAAAATGAGTAAAAAACCAACTGTATTGATGATTTTGGATGGATATGGGTTGAATGACAAAACGGAAGGCAATGCTGTGGCACAGGCAAAGACTCCTGTCATGGATCAGCTGATGAGCCAGTATCCTTTTGTAAAGGGTGAGGCCAGCGGTATGGCAGTGGGACTTCCGGAAGGACAGATGGGTAACTCTGAGGTGGGCCATCTGAATATGGGCGCCGGAAGAATTGTATACCAGGAGCTGACCAGGATCACCAAGTCCATTTCCGATGGAGACTTTTTTGAAAATGAAGCGCTGCTGGCAGCAGTGGAAAACTGCAAAAAGAAGGATTCTGCCCTTCATCTCATGGGTCTGGTTTCCGATGGAGGCGTACACAGCCACAATACGCATATTTACGGCCTTCTGGAGCTGGCCAGACGCCATGACCTGAAAAAGGTATTCATCCACTGCTTCCTGGACGGCCGCGATACGCCGCCTGCTTCCGGAAAAGAATATGTGGAAGAACTGTCCAAGAAGTGTGAAGAGCTGGGCGTGGGTCAGGTGGCTTCCGTAATGGGACGTTACTATGCCATGGACCGCGATAACCGCTGGGATCGTGTGGAGAAGGCATATCGGGCTCTTCGCTACGGTGAGGGAGAGACGGCGGCATGCGGCGTATGCGCTGTCCAGAATTCTTATGATAAAGATGTGACAGACGAGTTTGTGGTGCCCACGGTGGTGGTGAAGGATGGAAAAGCCATTGGACCGGTTGAGGATGGCGACTCTGTGATTTTCTTCAATTTCCGCCCGGACCGTGCCAGAGAAATGACCCATGTATTCTGCGACAATGAGTTCGCTGGATTTGACAGGGGACCGGCCAGACCGGACGTGACATACGTTTGCTTTGTGGATTATGATGTGACCATCCCCAACAAGCTGGTGGCATTCCATAAAGTGGAGATAAAAAATACGTTTGGAGAATTTCTGGCAAAGCAGGGCCTGAAGCAGGCGAGAATCGCCGAGACAGAAAAGTACGCCCATGTGACATTTTTCTTCAACGGCGGCGTGGAGGAGCCAAATGAAGGGGAAGATCGAATCCTTGTGAAATCGCCCAAGGTAGCCACCTACGACCTTCAGCCTGAGATGAGCGCCTATACTGTGGATGAGAAGCTGGTGGAGGCCATTAAATCCGGAAAATACGATGTGATTATCATCAATTTTGCCAATCCGGATATGGTGGGCCATACAGGTGTCCTGGAGGCTGCCATTGCCGCGGTGGAGGCAGTGGATCAGTGCGTGGGCAAAGCGGTGGAGGCCATTAAAGAAGTGGATGGCCAGATGTTTATCTGTGCAGATCATGGAAATGCCGAGCAGCTCATTGACTATGAGACAGGAGAGCCGTTCACTGCGCATACCACCAATCCGGTGCCCTTCATTCTGGTGAATGCAGATCCGTCTTACGGCTTGAGAGAAGGCGGATGCCTGGCTGATATTGCTCCCACTTTGATTGAATTGATGGGGCTGAAGCAGCCGGAGGAAATGACAGGAAAGAGCCTGCTGATTCAAAAGTAATCCATAAATCTAAAGGAAGGAGGTCCTCTGGCGGGCCTCCTTTTTCTGTATAAACTGGGGATTGGACTGGGAAAAGCAGATGGATAGAGTAAAATTCTGGAAAAATTTTGTTGATTGCCGCATGTTTCACAAAATAGTCACAGTAAAATTGTGGAAAATGCCAGGCAGCATGGGGGAGTACTGACGGGTGAAAACAGTTTCTCTGAATGTTGTTGTATAGGAAAAAATACATTTGTCTAATAATCACAGAGAAAGCATAGGATAAAGAGGAGCTTGGATTTTTGACAAAAATTTCCGGTTATGATATAACCGTACAGACAACAAAGGAGATTGGCATTACAAACAAGTATAGGAAAGGAGTCCAAAATGAATAAAAGAGAAATTCGTTTATCAAAAGAGACCGTTAGTGATTTTGTGAATGCAGCAAATAAATGTGATTTTGATATTGATATCTGCTACAATCGGGTGGTTGTTGATGCGAAATCCATTATGGGCGTTTTCAGCTTGGATCTAAGTCATAAGCTGACAGTATCCTATCAGGGAAAAGATGATGAGTTTGAAGGCGTTTTGAATAGGTACGCATTGGCATAAAGAAAAACTTGTAATGGGAATACTCACAACGGGAAAACCGGGAAGCTGGCAGACGAAAAATGGTCTGCGCTTTCCCGGTTTTTGTTTTCAGCGTGCGCCTGGGGCGCACGTTTCCATGGGATTTTCACCGCTTCCTCTGGCATCATCATTGTATTATTGGCGTTCTATAGTATAATGAAAATAGGAATGTTTCTGAAGGAGTTGTGGGTAAGAGATGGAAAGAATGGATGAGTCGGCTGTGATTCAGTATCTGCGGAAGGAATTGGAGTATTATAAGCGAGAAAACCGACGCCTGGAGGAAACCAATGCGTGGATGCACGATTTAATATGGCGGCTGTACGGCAGTTGGAGAGAGTGCGAACAGAAAACACGAGAGCGCTGATGGAATGGCCGTATTCGATAAATTTGGAAAAAGGACTGGACTTAAAAAAGATTTTGTGAGAAAATAGGGACGAGAAATGGCGCTTTTTGATGGGGCAGTCGAAGGGCGCGATACCATCATTTCAAGAAGTGAAAGGAGTTTTACAATGATTTATTCACATGAAGTAGAGAGTATGTGCAAAGTCGCACAGGGCGTTAATCATGGCGCAGCTCCGATCCCGGAGGAAGCGAAATGGGTACAGGCAAAAGAAGTAAAGGATATCTCTGGTCTGACACATGGCATTGGCTGGTGTGCTCCGCAGCAGGGTGCCTGTAAGCTGACTTTAAATGTGAAGGAAGGAATTATTCAGGAAGCTCTGGTTGAGACCATTGGATGTTCCGGTATGACGCATTCCGCGGCTATGGCTGCCGAGATTCTTCCTGGCAGAACCGTAATGGAAGCGCTGAATACGGATCTTGTTTGTGACGCCATCAATACAGCTATGCGTGAACTGTTCCTGCAGATCGTTTACGGCCGTTCCCAGTCTGCGTTTTCCGAAGAGGGTCTTCCGGTGGGCGCTGGTCTGGAAGATTTGGGCAAGGGTCTGCGCTCTCAGGTGGGAACCATGTATGGTACATTGAAGAAAGGTCCTCGTTACCTGGAAAT
>CAJFUP010000153.1 GCA_904420225.1 uncultured Lachnospiraceae bacterium | reverse complement strand
TTTCCTCAATGCCCAGATTCCCCATTGTCTGGTGATCTCTCCGTCCTCGCCCTGTTCCCTGCTGAATCTGGAGTTTCACTGTGATTCTGCCGAAGCCGCCATCGACATTTGGGACGCGGCCCAGGAAAGCCCGGTGCTTTTGTCCTTTCTCCGTGGATTCCAGGACTATTCCGTGGGATACGATAATGGCAGTCTGGGATACGCTGTAAAAGATCTGATTCGACACTTAGAAAAAAATATGACCTTTTCCCCTGACAGCGCCCACCAGACATTCCTGACCCGTCTGCTGTTTTTCCGTTTTCTTCTGGAACTGTCCGACTGTCTGATCCATCCCCGGAAAGAAACCGGTATGATTTATCTGCGAAAAGCCTGCGCATACATTTCTTCCCATCTCACGGAGGAAATCCGCATTCCCCAGCTGGCGGTCCACGCCGGAGTCAACAAATCCTATCTGCAGGCGCTGTTCGCCAAATACATGAACAGCACCATCACCGACTACATCAATCAGAAGCGTCTGGAACAGGCGGAATTCCTCCTCACCAACAGTTCTCTGACCATAACCGATATCGCTTTTCACTGCGGATACAACAGCAGGCAGCATTTTGCCAAAACTTTCCACAAATTCCATCAGCTCAGCCCCAAGGCTTACCGCCAGCTCCGCGGAAAATCCATGACCACCTCCACCGGATCCGACTATTTCTTTCGGGAACCGGGAGGAAGCTGGAACAACCTGCCCCTGAACTGAACCCCTTCTCACCCGCTCATCCTATCCCAATGCCTGCACAGCTCTTTAAAATGGATTGGGTAATGATGTCAATCGTTATCCTGTGCATTATGGCCATGGTTCTATATAAACTGGTGAATCTGCTGGAAAAATTTTATATGGTCTCAAGACGTATGGAATAATCTGACGTGTATGCGAAAAACGGCTGGAACCATTTTTTCTTCGTTCCAACCGTTTTTCCATCTTTAATGTTCTCTTTCTCCGCGGAAACCACGGACCGCTCTGCGGTGCTCTGATTTCCCTGCCTGCTGCCATCGTATGGTGTCTCTCACCGTCTCTCTCAGATCCCTGGGACAATACCCCAGTTCCCCAGTGGCCTTATCGTGGGAAAACCGGTCATTACTCTCCAAGACATACAGGGAGTATGCGGTATACAACGGTCTTTCCTTCCTTCTCTTTGCGTACCGCTCCATAAGGGGCAGCGCCGCCCTGGCCATCCACATGGGAAGTACTGGAAGCCGTCTTCCCCCAGCCACCTGTCTGGCCATATCCAAAATCTCCCGGATTTCATAATGTCGATTGGAAAGAATATAGCATTGGCCCGTTCTCCCTTTCTCCACCGCTTGGAGACAGCCTCTAGCCACATCTCTCACATCCACAAAATCATAACCGCCCCGCACACAAGCCGGGAGTCTACCATGTACATAATCATCCAGAAGCTGAACCATATAATTGCTGTAAGAACCGTATGGCCCCAAAATCCCCGATGGCTGTACCACCACAGCGTCCAACCCTTCCGCCGCGGCATCCAGCACGGCCTGTGTGGCTTCCGCCTTTGTCTTGGCATACAGCCCTTCCACACTATCCGGCGAAAAATGATTCTCCTCCCGTATTACTGCCATCCCCGTTTTCTCTGGTATGGCATGGACAGAGCTGACATACACCAGCCGTTTGACACCGTATTCCCGACACATCCCAATGATATTGCGGGTTCCCTCCACATTGACATCCCAGATATATCCCGCTGCCTCCCGGGAGATATCCACGATTCCTGCCGTGTGGATGACATATATTTCTCTTCCGTCCAGTCCCTGAAAAAGATGATGCAGACTCGCCACATCCCTCACATCTCCCTCCCTATATTGGACGGAAGCCGTATCTGTCATACGGGAGCCATGTCCCGGCATCACCAGACCTCTGACTTCCCATCCCCGCCGTCTCAAAATCCGAACCAGAGCGCTGCCCAAGTGCCCATCGGCACCGGTAATGATATAGATTGGCCTCATATGCGTTCGCCTCGTTTCTTTTTTGAACACCATGTTGAATTTCTTTTACAATTGTATTATAATGCAGCTATCCGTTGCTGTTCAATCCGCAATGGAGGGGAAAACTGTACGATTTTCAACAAATGAAACATATTTTGTTCAGCTGGTCCTCAATTCCATTTGGGAATTCATATTGGAAAGGGAGGTTTTTATGGAAAAGACGGATCACCGAACCCGAATTACAAAAATGCTGATCCGCAGGGCCTTCACAGACCTGCTGCGGCATAAACCCATTCAAAGCATTTCCATCAAAGAATTGTGCCAGGAGGCAGGGATCAACCGCGGAACCTTTTATCGCTATTATACTGATATCTATGATTTACTGAAACAAATCGAAGCAGAAATGCTGGATGATTTTCGCAGAGCCTTGAAACCTCTTCTGGATTCCAATCCCAGGGATTTGACCCCTCTCAAAATCACCGCAGGCATTTTTCAATGTCTGAAGGAAAATGCCGATATCTGCACCATCACCCTGGGACCATACGGTGATAAAGACTTTGCGGCTCTTCTCATCAATACCGGCCGCCAAAACTATATGGAAAGTTATCTAAAATACTTTTCTTCAGCTACCCCCAAGCAGTTGGAATATTATTATGCTTTCGTCAGTTCCGGCTGCATCGGCATTCTGGAAAAATGGCTGGCCGAAGGAATGGTAAGCAGCGCGGAAGAGATTGCCAAAATAGCGGAAGGCATCATGACAGAAGGCGTTCATTTCCTGCAAACTCAAGCAAAAACCCCGCAGTAAAAACCGCGGGGCAGTTATTTGCAGCACAGAAAACTGCAGACTATTTTGTTTCACATATTCGTCAACAGCAGACAATAATTCCGCCGTCGCTGGCATACAGCGTGGAAACTCCCGCTGTATCCATAATGCAGACATGGGCAAATCGCATTTTTTTCTCCAGCATTTGCTTCACATATTCTGCCCTATCCCGACAGTTGCAGTGGGCAATGGCTACCGTTTTATTTTGAGAATTCTTCACTTCCTGGGCAAAGATCTCCACCATTCTTTCCAAGGCGCGTTTGATACCCCTGGCCTGATTCAGTTTAATGATGGTTCCCGAATCCGAGCCCATGACAGGTTTAATGTTCAGTGCGCTGGCAAAGAAAGCCTGCAGTCCCGTCAGCCTGCCATTCTTTCTCAGGGCTTCCAGAGATTCCAGCACAAAATATGTTTTCATTTCTTTTAAAAATGCCCTGGCTCCTGCTTCGATTTCCTCAAAGCGCATTCCTTTCTCTGCCAGACGCTGGATCTCCATTCCAATAAGCGTCTCCCCGCAGGATGCGGAATCAGAACTGATCACGGCAACCTTCTTACCAGTATTTTTCTGCTGAAACATGTTTTGAGCCACCACAGCGCTGTTGTAGGAACCACTGAGATGCTGAGACAAAGTGACCACAAAAATCATATCCGCATCGGCATTCTGATAGGCTTCCAAAAATGCCCCCGGCGATGGACAGGCAGATTTTGGACAGTTGGGACTGGCAGCGGCAGCCTTGAGGAAAGCAGCCTGGTCGAAACTGTCATCGTCCACAAAGTGCTGATCATCCACCTGAAGTGTCAGAGGAATAAGCTGATAATGGGGATCCTTTTTCAACTCCTTTGTCAAATCCATACAGCTGTCACCAATGATTTTATATTTCATATATTACTTCCTCCCGGGTTAAAACATACTTTTAAATATGGTTTTTATTACTACATACTATAGCATAAAATAAGACGTTTGAAAAGAGAAAAAAGCAAATTTTCTCGCTTGCATTCCCTTTTTTTCTATATTATGATGGATGATATCCGATGAGGCAAATAACATGAATACACGGCCCGGCATGGGCTGATTTTGATATAGGAGGCGCCATGATTGCATTTACCTTCCCCAATCTCCGCAATTTTACCACCCATTTGTTTTTAAAGGAAACCTTTGATGGGTTTCTCCTGACAGAAGCAGATGTTGTCACTTTCAATTCTTTCCATATCGATGGCCTGATAAACAAAGAGTTTTTTACAGAAGAAGAGCTGCTGCAGCTGGGGGAAGAGCGTCTCAGTCGATGGAGAGCCGTCCGGCCCATTTGTTTCTCATTGATCCGAGGGCATAAACTTCCGCTTTCTTTTAAAATTCTGTTCCGCCTTTCGTCCACCGACACGAATAAGCTCTTGGCCCAATCCGGCCTGGCAGGCCTCTATGATATCGAATCCTTTTATCTGAATGTTCTGTATAAAAATAATGCCCTCACCTGCGTTACGGGTACTGCCACCAGGGAATTCACCATGGATAAGACAGCGGAACAAATCTGGGATACAGCGGTTAAACATTTCTTCCAAAAATGGGGAATTGATTTCGATATGGCATAATGACCTAAAAAAGCGCCTTGGAAAGGACGATTTCATCCAATCCAAGGCGCTTCCAGCCTGTTTACTGCTGATTTTCCTGTTTCGCCAACTTCATCATCACATCATTACTCCTGGCAATGAATTTGCTCATGCGATCTGGCGTCAGAGTTCCATGTCCCAGAAGCGCCAAATCATAGAGCTGCTCGCAGAAAGTAGAAATGCCTTCCTCTTCTTTATGTTCCATGACATATTTTACCAGCGGATGATTCAAATTCAAAACCAGCGTCTCCCCAGGCGTGCCGAAATCCATACCGGACATACCATATATCTTCATCATGTCCTGCATTCTTCTGGATTCCTCAGAAGTGGTCATCATAGAGGCTACACCGTCATTCTTCAGATATTCAGCCCGCACTTCCAGCTTGTCATTGGCCAAAGCCTTGCGGAACGTGTCTGTGAGGCTCTCAGCAGCTGCCTTTCTCTCCTCTTCATTTTCTTTCTTGCTGTCATCCTTAAAGGATTCTGTCAAATCGGCATCGATGCGGAGGAATTTGACTCCCTCATTCTTCTGCTCCAAATGTGTGATAAAAGGCGCGTCAATGGTATGCTTCAGGATCACTGCATCAATGCCTTCCTGCTTAAACATATTGATATATTGGCTCTGCTCTTTTTCATCCGTCACATAGAAAATCTGATTCTTGTGCTTTTCCTCATTTTCCTTGAGGGCATCCTGTAGCGTGATATACTTCCCGTCCAGATTCTTAAAGATGATGTAATCATTCATCTTTTCAGCAAACTTCTCATCCTTAAGGCATCCAAACTTGATAAATGGATTGATATCATCCCAATATTTCTCATAATTTTCTCGGTCTGTCTTGCACATGCCGGAAAGCTTATCCGCCACCTTCTTGGAAATGTATTCGGAAATCTTTTTTACAAATCCATCATTCTGAAGGGCCGAACGGGATACATTCAGCGGCAGATCCGGACAGTCAATGACACCTTTAAGCAGCATCAAAAATTCCGGGATCACTTCCTTTATATTGTCCGCGATGAATACCTGATTATTGTACAGCTTGATGGTACCCTCAATGGAATCATACTCTGTATTGATCTTGGGGAAATAGAGAATCCCCTTTAGATTAAACGGATAATCCATATTCAGATGAATCCAAAACAGAGGTTCTTTATAATCCAAAAATACTTTTCTGTAAAACTCCTTGTACTCCTCTTCTGTACATTCATTGGGATGTTTTGTCCACAGCGGATGAATGTCATTCAATGGAACTGGCCGCTTTAAGATCTTTGCCATCTCGCGGGCAGGGGATATTTCCACCGTTTCCTTGGTACCATCCTCTTTTTCCTTCTCCTCTGTCTTGGCTTCCTCCATAATATGCTCGATAACCGTGTCCGTTTCTTTCACATCCTCTGCCGGAATCGTCTCATACTGGGGTTCTGCCGTAGCGTTCTCCAGATAAATTTCCACCGGCATAAAGGAACAATACTTCATCAAAATTTCACGGGCGCGGTATTCGTTGGAAAACTCATAACTGTTTTCGCTGAGATACAGCGTGATCTCTGTTCCCCTGGTGTCTTTGGCGCTCTCGTCCATTTCATATTCTGTACCGCCTTCTGACTCCCAATGAACGGCTTTTGCTCCGTCTTTCCAGGACAGAGTATCAATGGAAACCTTATCTGCCACCATAAACGCCGAATAGAAGCCCAAACCAAAATGACCGATGATCTGATCCTCATTGGTCTTATCTTTGTACTTAGCCAGAAAATCCTGCGCTCCGGAAAAAGCGATTTGGTTAATGTATTCTTCTACTTCCTGCTCGTCCATGCCGATACCATTATCAATAAACTTGATGGTCTTTTCATCGGGATTGACAACAACCCGAATCATGAAATGTGTATCATCAGGGATGGTGTATTCTCCCATCATGTCCAGCTTTTTCAGCTTTGTAATGGCATCGCATCCATTGCTCACCAATTCCCTGTAAAATATGTCATGATCTGAGTACAGCCATTTTTTAATAATGGGAAAAATGTTTTCACTGTTAATGGACAAATTACCCTGCTTTGCTGCCATTATAATCGTCACTCCTTATCTCCAATAGATATGATGTTGGGGCCAAAAACCCCCAACTATGGTGCTATATATTGCAACTGGGCTTATTGTATCGCGATTTTTCACCTTTGTCAACAAAAAATCAGCACTCGTTGCTGCCGAGTGCTGATAATTTATTCTTTTTTTAGAATTCATGACAACGATCCGCTCTGCTCTCCCAGATACTCTCTGTAAATATCAAAAAAACGGTCATTGTTCACTCCCTGGACATAATCCAGCGCAATATGCTCCCACACATTTTGATTGCGCTTCACAGGATTTTCCCCAATATAAGACTGCACTTGCTCTTTCCATGCCTGATACAGCCTGTTTTCCAAGATGCTTCCTCTATTTTCCTGAGACAGCGCCTCATCAAAGTCATTGACACACTGAACGATGTAAAAATCCTGCCCGGCTTTGACAACAGGAGAAATTTCCCCAGTCTCCAGACTA
>CAJFUP010000152.1 GCA_904420225.1 uncultured Lachnospiraceae bacterium | reverse complement strand
TCATGATGATACCTCCAAAAAATAAATGATAGCCGCCCTATTGCAGCTGAATTCAGAATATCACATTATGATAATAATGTCAACGAAATTCTAAAGAGAATAGTGAAAACTGACTAGAAATTTCCGGAAGAAAAAAACGACTTTTTTCTACTTTTCTCAGGAAACTTTATACAAATTTAAGGGGCGGAAGGCGGGGGATTTATTGACAGGGTATGCCATCTTTGATATAGTTAAAGCTATAATTGCTTTAACATGGAAGGAGTCGTTGGGAAATGGATTTATCAACAATGGGACTGCTGGCAGCAGCCGCGGATGTTTCATCCATTAGCATGGATCAGAAAGTGCCGATTATGACCATTATCTGCATTCTTCTGAGCCTGGTTCTCTGTATCGGTGTGCCGATCGCGTTTTTTATACTGATCCGAAGGCGGATCCGTATGGTGGGACAGGCCGTCATATTCGGTGTGTTGGTGTATATGCTGGCCAGCAGTGTATTGGTTCAGTTCACATATATACTGATCGTCATGATGCCTGGAGCAGAGTCACTTTTGGAGACAAACCGGCCGCTGTCAGCCATTGTATCAGTGTCAGTCACAGCCTTATATGAGGTGTTGGGATTCTACTTGGGGCTCAAGCTGCTCAAGCGGACGGTGGAGCGCCGAGGAGTGAAATTGGACATGGGGTGCGCTCTTTTGTTCTCTTTGGGTTATACAGCAGCAGCTGTCATCGCCGTATCCTCCGCCAACTTGCTGCAGTATTTGATGGTGGCCACATCCATCAACGGTACAGGGATGCAGGCTTTGGCAGAGGGCGTAGCAGAAGGGGATGAAAGAAATAATTTTATCATTGCCATGGATGAATTTATTCATTCGCCGTCATCACAGTATTTGCTGGAGGGAGTCAGCTCGGTATTCCAGTTTATATTCCGCACATGTCTGGCAGTTCTGTGCTATGGCGCTGTCAGCGGGAAAATGAAGGGAACCACCATGGCAGTGGCTGTGGGAGCCGAGGCAGTATTTGTAATTCCGCAGCTTTTGATTTATCTGGAAGTATTCCCCACCATGTGGCTGGCTGAAATTTGTTATTTGGTGATCGATGCCGTGCTGCTTTATTATGTCATTCGCGCAGTCAAGGTTTACATGAAAGAGGATTGGGAAAAATTGATGAAAAAGCCAGAGGATATCAATCGCCCCGGCGGCACAGCTCCAAAAAAGATGCCTAAAATTGTTATGCCAAAGGATTGAGAAAAATAAAAGCTCCGCAGTTTACTGCGGGGCTTTTATTAAAAAGAAAGGGAGGAGAGCCGATTCCTCATCGGCCCGTTTATGAAAAAATCCAAGAAAACAACTTGTGCCAAGTTGGGAATATCATATTTGATATTCTGATTATACTATAGCGGGAATTCATGAAAAAATCGTGTTTCCCGTGTAAAAGGATTTTGAATCTTATATGAATATTATGAACGAGTCATGAACATCAAAAACCCATGCGTTTCCTGCTTGCATGTATAGTCAGGCCATTGTAAAATGAAAGTAATCATGGGAAAAGCAAGCAAAATGCGTAGGAAGGGGGCCAGCAATGGTAAAGAATTTCAAATGTCCCGGCTGTGGGGCATCCATGGTATTCAAAGAAGGCACAAGTGAGATGACATGCCCCTATTGTGGAAGAAACGTCTCAATAAAAGAAGCAGAGCAGGAGGAGAAAGAGCAAAGGACTTCTCCGGACTCTGCGGATCCAGGAGGAGCTGGGCAGGATGAGAACGATAGTATGGGACAGGAAGAAGGAGTGCGTACATATCATTGTCCCAACTGTGGCGCAGAGATAATGACAGATGAGAACACAGCAGCTACTTTTTGCAGCTTTTGCGGCAGTCCCACGCTGATAGAGGAGCGGCTCAGCGGTGTGCTGCGGCCCAAATATCTGATTCCGTTTCAGATTGACAGAGAAAAAGCCAAAGAAATGTTCCGCAAGTGGACCAGGAGGGGAGTCTTTACGCCGCGGGGATTTTCCTCTTCCAGCGCGCTGGATAAAGTGACAGGCATGTATGTGCCGTACTGGCTCTATGATTATGACGCCCGAGTCAATCTGGACGCTGCGGCCACACGGGTGCATGTCTCTGTGAAAGGAGATACCGAATACACCTATACGGACCATTATCAG
>CAJFUP010000151.1 GCA_904420225.1 uncultured Lachnospiraceae bacterium | reverse complement strand
TCTGGTGACCGGGTGGAAAGATAAGGGGGAGGAGACTTCCCCTGTCCGTATTTATATAGCCACCATGTATCCGTTTGATGAGGAGTGCCGCCTGCGGATTGGGCGGCATCAAAGGATGCGGGAGGCCAAGCAGTTTCAGACGGTGGAGTGCTATACTGGTCTGAAGCGCGTGCAGGTGCCCAAAGGGGCGTCGGTGCTTTTGGAGTGTATGTCCAATCTCACTGCCAACGAGCGATATCAGCCAGACGGTGCAAAAGAGGCGGCAGTTTCGGAGATCCTGGAGGGGATTGGGCGTCTGAAAAAGCAGGCTGGGCTGCTGGTGGTAGTTACCAATGATGTGTTTTGCGCCGGAGTTTCGTATGATCCGGATACCATGGGATATCTGGAGGATCTGGGCAGAATCAACGCCGCCATGGCCTCCATGGCCGATGAAGTGGTGGAGGTGGTTTACACCATTCCTGTCCGGCTGAAGGGAGGCACAGTATGAATTTGTATGAATCCTTTGTGATTGCTTTTTCCATGTACTCCAGAATCCCCATGCCCAGGGTTGAGTGGAGCCGGGAAGGCATGAAATATGCCCTGTGCTTTTTCCCTTTTGTGGGGCTGGTGCTGGGGGCGCTGATGTGGGGGGCGTGTCTTTTCATGGACTGGGCGGGAGTATCACAGCTGGCCAAGGCCGCGGTGCTGACAGTGCTGCCTGTGGCTGTCACCGGTGGGATTCATGTGGATGGTCTCATTGATACCTGTGACGCCCTCCATTCCTGGCAGCCCAGGGAAAAGAAACTAGAGATCCTGAAGGATCCCCATGTGGGAGCTTTCGGGATCATTGGTGTGATGGTATATGGGCTGCTGATGCTGGGGGCCATGGGGGAAATGAGCAGCAGGCATATGGCTGTGTATGGGGGAGGACTGTTTTTGTCCCGAACCCTGAGCGGTCTTAGTGTGGTGCTTTTTCCCTGTGCCAAGGACAGCGGGTTGGCGGCTTCCTTTGCCGACGGGGCGGCCAAGAAAACTGCCAGAACGGTGTTTTGCGTTTATCTGGCGGCGGCGGCCGCGTATCTGTGGGCCTTGGGCCAATGGGCAGGCTTGTTGACTCTGGCAGGGGCTCTGGCAGTGTTTGCCCATTATTACCGCATGTCGGGAAAGCAGTTCGGCGGCATCACTGGAGATCTGGCCGGGTATTTTTTATGTGTCTGCGAGACGGTTATGGCCATCTGCTTGGCTGCGGCCGGATATCTGGGATGGATAAGATAGCTGTTTTTTGTGTATCGGAACGGTTACAGGAGGAGCGGATATGATATTGATTGTGGGAGGCGCTTTTCAGGGAAAAGAAGTGGCTGCCAGGAACATGGCCCGTAAAATGGGGCGGGGGGACGGTGGCTCTGTCCGAGTCCTGGAGGCAGAGCAGTGCTGTCTGGATGCTCTTCAGCAGGATCCGCCGGACATTTTGCTGAATGTGCATGAGCTGGTGAGACGTCTGCTGGATGAAACTTTGTTCCATGTCCAAAGCGCGGACGGATCAAGTGGGTCTGTGGCGGAGGAAGAGACGGTACAGAAAGAGTTGGAGCGTGTCTTCCGGAGAGCCATGAGCCGCAATCCGCGGCTCATCGTCACCATGGATGAGTTGGGGTGCGGTGTGGTACCCATGGATTATGCAGATCGCGCGTACCGGGAAACAGCTGGGCGAATCGGCTGTTTTCTGGCCCGACAGGCCAGGGAAGTCTACCGGGTGGTCTGTGGGGTAGAAACGCAGATCAAAGGGTGAGAGAAACGGGGAAAAGAACAGGAGGAAGCCATTGTGGAGATTTTGCTGATACGCCATGGAAAGACGCCGGGAAACCGGCAGCGCCGGTATGTGGGCCGGACGGATGAAGGGCTCAGTGAGGAGGGAATTTTCCAGCTTAGACAGCGGACCTATCCTCCCTGTGATTTTCTGGTGTCCAGTCCCATGCGAAGGTGTCTGGAGACGGCGGAGGTATTATATGGCGGTCAGCAGGTTCACATCTGTCCGGGGCTGGAGGAAATGGATTTTGGTGAATTTGAATACAAGAATTATGAAGAGCTGAAGGATAGCCCAGCGTACCAGAGATGGATCGACGGTGGCGGAAGAGAGGCCATGCCGGGGGGAGAGAGCCGGGAGGTCTTTTCCCGACGCTGTGTGACCGCATTCGCCAAAATGGTGGATGATCTTCTGACCAGGCAGGGGATCCGGCGGGCAGCGGCGGTGGTTCACGGGGGAACTATCATGGCAGTGATGGAGGCCTTTGGAAGTCCCCGGAGAGAGTATTTTCAGTGGCAGTTGGCAAATGGCCAGGCCTTGGCGCTGCGTCTGGAAGAGGCTGCATGGAGACGGGGAGAGAAAATTCTTAAATGGGCGGATACCATCCGCTGACTGGAAAGGATAAGCAATTCATGTATATAATCGGTGTGATTGTGACAGGATTCCTATTGGATCTGTTTTTGGGAGATCCCCATTGGATGCCGCATCCGGTGCGGCTCATGGGTTCTATGATAACGGGGCTTACCAAATCTCTGCGCAGGGAGACAGCGGACAGCCCGTCGGACCAGATTCGTCAGGGTGCTGTGATGGCCGCAGTGATGGCTGCGGTTTGGTTTTTGGCGCCGCTTCTCATCCTCACAGCAGCGGGTTTAATGGGGGACTGGCTGCGGTTTTTGGTGGAGGCGGTCATGTGTTATCAGATTTTGGCGGCAAAATCCCTGTATACGGAGAGCATGAAGGTTTATGATGCGCTGATTCGGCGGGATGTGGAAGGAGCCAGAGCCGCCGTGTCCATGATCGTGGGCCGAGACACGAAGCCTCTCAATGAGGAAGGCATCACCAAAGCTGCGGTGGAAACAGTGGCAGAAAACACATCGGACGGCGTCATTGCTCCGCTGTTTTTCCTGGCCATAGGCGGCGCGCCCTTGGGTTTTTTGTATAAAGCCATTAATACCATGGACTCCATGGTGGGATATAAGAATAAAGAGTTTCTTTATTTTGGCCGAGCTGCCGCCAAACTGGATGATTTGGTCAATTATATTCCGGCCCGCCTGTCCGCGCTGCTGATTGTGGCTGCAGCGCCCATATTTGGTCTCAGCGCCCAGAAAGCCTTTGCGATTTTTCACAGGGACCGGCATAACCATGCCAGCCCCAATTCAGCCCAGACGGAAGCTGCCGTGGCGGGCGCTCTGGAGATCCAGCTGGGAGGAGACGCCTGGTATTTCGGAACCCTTTGTCATAAGCCAACCATCGGGGACGCGCTGCGCCCGGTGGCTGCCTGTCACATAAAAAAGGCCAATGCCCTCATGTATGCCGCCACGGTGCTGTTTCTTCTGGCTGTGGTGCTGATCCGCGGAGCTGTCACGGCCCTTTAAACTGGGAGCGGGGGAAATTGGTTGAAATTACATGGAGAAAATGAGGCTGCTGCAAAATGCGCATGACATGGAAAAACGACGAGTCGTGCGCATTCTGCTGCGGCCTCTTTGTGTGTGAAGTTCAATCATTCTGCTGAAATGCTTGTGCCAGCGGATATTGGCAGCAATGAAAACGGAAGTTTAGAGAACAACGGTCCCTCCGTCTGGACGCGTCAAAAGGGCTTGGGTTTGACTCAAAATCTCCATAAAAGGACACGTCAGCTCCTCCAGGCGGCTGTTGTAGATGATGGTTAAAAGACTGTTCAGGCGGTACAGGGCCTGGTGTAAGAGGGAGGTGGAGAGAAGTCCCTGCCGGTGGGCATCGGCCAGCTCATCCAGATCCAGGACGCGGACTTTCCCGTCCGGCAGGATGATGACATCTGCCAGAAGGTCAGTGAATAGATAAGTGTCATTTTGTTCATGATAAACCGTGTCAATGATATCACAGTACCAGTACAGAAATTGCTCTCCCATGTAAAAGCGGCTGATTTTATACCCAGACCGCAGATAATAGCAGGAATACCCGTTGGTGAAGGAAACCTTGGGCTTTAGAGTTTCCCACTGGGTGATGAGAAGTTCGCTGCTCCGGTACAGAATCCGATCCCGGTCCAGCAACACGCTTTCTTTGGGGATCAGGCGGTTCCGATATAATTTTGGTCCTTCCATGGCAAAGATTCCTTTCTTGGGTAGATAGTAAAGGACAGCGCAATTGTAAAAAGTTACAATATAAAATGGGGAAGAGTGAAATATTAACTAGTAGTATATCAAAAAAATATGGGAAAGTAAATTCAATATTTATGAAAATCAGAAAAAAGTATTCCGCGAAAAATTTGTTCCATTGTCTGTCATAGGAATCCTCAGATTGGGAAAAGATGTATAACAGAATGAGGAATATGCTCTCATGGACAATGGGAAGAGGGGAGGGACCATGGAAAAAGAACAGGACCCGCTGAAATGTACGGTGCGGGAGGTCATGGCGGGAATTGCCGTCTGCGGGGGAGTGGAACTGCTGATCTGCCTTTTGGTGGTGGGGCAGGGATCGGATCTGAAATGGAAGTCCATGGCAGGCGTTGTCCTTGGCTGTCTGGCGGCGGCTGGATTGTTCTGGCACATGAAATGTACGGTGAAGCAGGCGCTGGGAGGACGGGAAGCGAAGCCGTTCATCCCGGTGAGGGCTGGGTATCTGATACGGCTTGTGGCGGTGGCGGGCTTGATTTTGCTGGCGGCCTTTACGGATTTTGTGCCAGCACTGGCTGTGCTGGCCGGCCTGCTGACGCTGAAACCGGCCGTGTATCTCCAGCCTGTGATCCATCGTCTGCTGTGCCGCCGTCAGGGAAACGTTCCAGAGGGACAGGGGGACGATGGATCCGCCAGCGGCACATAGGACGGCGATTTGGGGATGGCCAGACCGCTGAGCGATGCGATTGGAAGCGGCGGAGAAAGAAAGGAGGGAACGGTATGGCAGTGGCAGCTGCGGACAACAGTTTTATGATTCGGGGACTGTTTTCCTATCGGCTTTTTGGCCAGACGTTTTGGATTACCACGACACATGTGGCTCTGCTTTTGGTGGTTCTTCTGCTGACGATTTTTGCTTGGGCGGCAGGGAGAACGCTCAAAAGACCATCCAATGTGCCTGGGACGTTCCAAAATGTGGTGGAGTTGGCAGTGGAAAAACTGGATCAGATGGTGGATGGCAGCATGGGAGTGTCGGGGGGAAAATTCCGCAATTATATTGGGACCATTTTTCTGTTTATTTTGCTTTGTAATATCTGCGGGATTTTTGGTCTCCGCTCCCCCACAGCTGACTATGGAATCACATTGCTGCTGGGGCTGGTTACATTTTTTCTCATCCATTTCAACGGTGTCAGGAGACATAGGATAAGCCATTTCGCCGGCTGGTTTCAGCCCATTTGGCTGCTGTTTCCCATTAATGTCATTGGGGATCTGGCGGTACCGTTGTCCCTGTCTCTGCGTCTTTTTGGCAATGTCATGTCAGGGACAGTCATGATTGGGTTATGGTATGGGCTGATGCCCTGGTTTGCAAAACTGGGGATTCCGGCATTTCTCCACGCGTATTTCGATTTGTTCTCCGGGGCAATACAGACATATGTATTCTGTATGCTCACCATGGTGTACATTCGGGATAAGATGGAGTGAAAAAAACCGGACAATTCCGGGATCACAGGAGGTTGTCAAATGATAACAGGAGAAGAGTTGATTTTAGCCTGTTCGGCCATTGGGGCCGGATTGGCATGCATCGCGGGCATCGGGCCCGGAATCGGGCAGGGAATTGCGGCAGGTCATGCGGCGGCGGCTGTGGGAAGAAATCCGGGAGCCAGGTCGGAGATCACGTCCACCATGCTTTTGGGGCAGGCGGTGGCAGAGACCACAGGGCTCTATGGCCTGGCCATTGCCATCATTCTGCTGTTTGTGAAACCGCTGATTTGACGGCAGGTAATCACAGTGCAGACGGATCTAAACTGCTGCAAAGGCAGAATACTGGGAGGAGGCGGTGACATATGAAATGGACAGCGGGAATACGGACAATTGGAATGTTGGCGGCACAGGAGACCGGCGGATATGAGAGACTTTTTGGGCTGGATCCCCAGCTTCTGCACGATACGGTTTTCACCGGCGCCGCTGTGTTTTTTCTATTTTTCGTGCTGTCCTATTTTCTGTTTAATCCCGCCAGAGATTTGCTGCAAAAGCGGCGGGAGGCCATAGCCAAGGATTTGGAAGGAGCCAAAGCGTCCAGAGAAGAAGCCCGGCGGCTGGAGGAGGCCTTTGAGGAACAGATGGAGCAGGCAGATAAGGTGGCCCAGGAGAAAGTCCGGGAGACAGAAAAGAGGGCCGCAAAGGCAGAGACCGTCCTGATCAGGGAAGCCAAAAAAGAAGCGGAAAGCATCCGTCTCCGAGCCCAGGAAGAGATCAGACAGCAGAAGCGGCAGGCAGCAAAAGACCTGCGCCGGGAAGTGATCAGCATAGCCGCCGCCATGGCCAAAAAGGCCGCGGCATCTCAGATGACTGTGGCCATCCAGGATGCGCTGGTGGAAGAAACCCTGAGAGAAATGGAGGAGGACACATGGCGAGGCTGCTGACAGTTGTCTACGGCGAAGCTCTATACCGGGCAATTGGGGAGGCGGGCAAGCAGGAACGTATGATAAAAGAGATGGAAGCTGTGGAAACAGTTTGGCGGGAGAATCCGCAGCTTGCTTTGTTTCTCAGTCATCCGGGAATCGGAAGAGAGGAGAAGGAAGCCACCCTGACGGCCATATTTGGTGGGAGGTTATCCCAGGAGATCATGGGATTTTTCCATGTGGTTCTAAAAAAAGGAAGACAAAAAGAGATCCCTGACATGCTGGCGTATGCAAAGACCTGCGCCAGGGAGGAGGCAGGCATCGGGTACGTTCAGGTGACGGCTCCCACAGCGCTGACGGAAAAACAGAAAAAAGCCATTCAGAAGCGAATTTTGGAAACCACATCCTATACAGCGCTGGAGATGAATTATGGTTTGGATTCTTCCCTGGTGGGAGGTTTGGTGATTCGCCTGGGAGATCGGATGGCAGACGGCAGCCTGAAGCGGAAACTGGAACAGCTGAAGCAGTATCTTGAAAAAGCGTGAAAAATTAGAAAGGCAGAAATTCCATGAATGTAAGACCGGAAGAAATCAGCTCTGTTATAAAGGAGCAAATCAACAGGTTTGTGTCCAAATTGGAAGTATCGGATGTGGGGACGGTCATGGAGGCCGCCGACGGCATTGCCAGAATCCATGGACTTTCACGGGCCATGCAGGGAGAACTCCTGGAATTTCCGGGGAAACGGTACGGCATGGTGTGGAACCTGGAAGAGGACAATGTGGGGGCAGTGTTTTTGGGAGAAATGAATCAAATCCGGGAGGGAGATCTGGTGAAGGCCACAGGCCGGACGGCAGAAGTTCCCGTGGGAGATGAGCTGCTGGGCAGAGTGGTCAATGCCCTGGGTGAACCGGTGGACGGAAAAGGCCCAGTGGATACGAAAAAGTACCGAAAAGTAGAACGGGTGGCCAGCGGCGTCATGGCCAGGCAATCGGTGGATACTCCGCTTCAGACGGGAATCAAGGCCATTGACGCCATGGTTCCCATTGGAAAAGGCCAGAGGGAATTGATCATCGGCGATCGGCAAACGGGAAAAACAGCCATCGCCGTGGATGCCATTCTGAACCAAAAGGGAAAGGGCGTTAAGTGTATTTATGTGGCCATTGGCCAAAAGGCTTCCACTGTGGCCTCCCTGGTGAAAACGTTTCACGACCATGGGGCCATGGATTATACGGTGGTGGTTTCCTCTGCGGCCAGTGAACCAGCGCCTCTCCAGTATCTGGCGCCCTATGCCGGGTGCGCCATGGGGGAGGAATGGATGGAGCGGGGGGAGGACGTGCTGATTGTATATGACGATTTGTCCAAGCACGCCGCGGCGTACAGGACCCTGTCCCTGCTGCTTCGGCGTCCTCCGGGGAGAGAGGCCTATCCCGGAGATGTGTTTTATCTCCACTCCCGCCTTTTGGAGCGGGCGGCCAGGCTGTCTCCCAAGTTCGGCGGCGGTTCCATGACGGCACTGCCCATCATTGAGACGCAGGCAGGGGATGTGTCCGCCTATATCCCCACCAATGTGATTTCCATCACAGACGGACAGATCTATCTGGAGACAGAGCTGTTTCACGCGGGATACCGCCCGGCCATAAATGCCGGTCTGTCCGTATCACGGGTGGGAGGCGCGGCCCAGATTGGCGCCATGAAAAAGATTGCTGCTCCCATCCGCGTGGAGCTGGCCCAATATCGGGAATTGGCCAGCTTTGCCCAGTTCGGTTCTGAGCTGGACAATGATACCAGGGAAAAACTGGCCCAAGGAGAGCGGATACGGGAGGTGCTAAAACAGCCCAGGCATCGGCCCATGCCGGTGGAATTTCAGGTCATCATTCTCTTTGCCGCCACAGGCAAGTATCTTTTGGATCTTCCGGTGGAGCGGATATTGGAGTTTGAGGAAGGCCTATTTTCCCATATTCGTCACAAACATCCCGAGATTTTAACCACCATCCGGGAGCAAAAAGAGCTGACCTCCCAGTCTCAAGAGACTCTTTCCCAGATTATCACAGAATACAAGAAAGAATTCAGGTGAGAAAATGGCATCCATGAGAGAAATTAGACGGCGAAAAGACAGCATTGCTGGTACCCGGCAAATCACAAAGGCCATGAAGCTGGTGGCCACGGTGAAACTGCAGAAAGCCCGTAAGAAAGCGGAAGAGAGCCGTCCCTATACGATATTTGTCCGCCAGGTGGTGCAGAGTATCCTGGCCGCGTCTTCTGAACTGGATTCTCCTTGGCTCAGGAAAGGGAAAGGGGACAGGCTGGCGGTCATTGCCATCACATCCAACCGGGGGCTGGCGGGGGGATACAATGTCAATTTGGTGCGGAAACTGACAGAGTCTGGGCTGCCCAAGGATAAAGTTTCGGTGTATGCCGTGGGGAGAAAAGGCCGAGATGCCCTGGCCAGACAGGGATATGCTGTGGCCGGGGACTATTCGGAAGTCATAAACGAGCCATTGTACCGGGATGCCATGGAGCTGGGGAACAGAGTGCTGAAAGAATATGGGGATGGAAGCCTGGAGGCCATATATCTTTTATACACATCTTTTCAAAACACGGTCAGTCATGTACCGGTCCTGCTGCGGCTGCTGCCAGTAAAAGAAAAACCAGAAAAGAAAGAAGATGAAATCCCTGTCCCCATGAATTATGAGCCAGATGAAGAGACGGTGCTGGACCGTCTGATTCCAGCATACGTGACCAATCAGATTTACGGGGCTTTTCTGGAAAGTCTGGCCAGTGAAAACGGAGCCCGCATGGCTGCCATGGACGCATCCACAGCCAATGCGGAAGAAATGATGGAACGGCTGGATCTTTTGTATAACAGGGCCAGACAGGGAAGCATTACGCAGGAATTGACGGAGATCATGGCAGGTGCCGAAGCTGTTCAGTGAAAGAAATAGGAGAAAGACGAAAGCATGAAGAAAGGTAAGATCACACAGGTCATTGGCGCTGTCTTGGATATTCGATTTTTGGGGGAACAGGTGCCGGACATCCATGAGGCCGTACAGATTCCAAGGACAGAAGGAGCTGCCAAAGACGTCGGCTCTCTGACAGCGGAGGTGGCCCAGCACATGGGAGACGGCGTGGTTCGCTGCATTGCCATGGGTTCCACGGACGGTTTGGTCCGCGGAATGGAAGCCCTGGCCATGGGTGCGCCCATCACCGTGCCTGTGGGGGAAGCCACTTTGGGCAGGATATTCAATGTGCTGGGAGATCCCATCGACGGACAAGAGCCTCTCACCCAGGCGCCCCACATGGCCATTCATCGGGATCCGCCGCCGTTTCAGGAACTGTCCACATCGGCGGAGATCTTGGAGACGGGCATCAAGGTGGTGGATTTGCTGTGTCCGTATCAGAAAGGCGGGAAGATCGGCCTGTTTGGCGGCGCCGGCGTGGGAAAAACGGTGCTGATCCAGGAGCTGATCCGCAACATTGCCACAGAGCACGGCGGATATTCCGTATTTACTGGTGTGGGAGAGCGGACCCGCGAGGGAAACGATCTTTACCATGAGATGAAAGCGTCCGGCGTCATGGAAAAGACCACCATGGTATTCGGCCAGATGAATGAACCGCCTGGCGCCCGTATGCGGGTGGGGCTTACGGGACTGACCATGGCGGAATATTTTCGCGACCACGGAGGAAAAGATGTGCTATTGTTCATTGACAATATTTTCCGGTTTACCCAGGCTGGTTCTGAGGTGTCGGCCCTGCTGGGGCGCATGCCGTCAGCAGTGGGATACCAGCCCACGCTGCAGACTGAGATGGGCGCTCTCCAGGAGCGGATTACTTCCACTCAAAACGGATCCATCACATCGGTGCAGGCTGTTTATGTCCCGGCAGACGATCTGACCGATCCGGCCCCTGCCACCACCTTTGCCCACCTGGATGCCACCACGGTTTTATCCCGTTCCATTGTGGAGCTGGGAATCTATCCGGCGGTGGATCCGCTGGAATCCACTTCCCGAATGCTGGATCCCTCTGTGGTGGGGAAACGGCATTATGACACAGCCAGGGGTGTGCAGGAAATTTTGCAGCGGTACAGACAACTGCAGGATATCATCGCCATTTTGGGGATGGATGAGCTTTCCCCGGAAGAAAAACGCATCGTGGCCAGAGCCAGAAAAGTACAGCGATTTTTGTCACAGCCGTTTTTTGTGGCGAGTCAATTCACTGGACTTCCAGGCAGATATGTGCCGCTTTCAGAGACCATACGGGGATTTGAGGAAATCCTGGAAGGAAAACATGACCAGATACCGGAGAGCTGTTTCCTAAATGCGGGAACCATCCAGGATGTGTTGGATCGAGTGAAGTGATAAAGAAGAGAGACGGGAGGTGAAGCGGCGTGGCAGAAACGTTTCATCTGCGCATCGTATCCCCCAGCCGAATATTTTATGAGGGGGAAGCGGAATTTGTGGAGATGAAAACTGTGGAGGGGAGAATCGGCATTTACGCCGGACATGTGCCCACCACGGTGATTTTGGACCCAGGTATGCTGGTGATTTGCGGCGGCGGCCGGACACGAAAAGCGGCCTTGCACACCGGTTTTGCCCAGATCCTGCCAGACAGGGTATCCATCATGGCAGAAATCGCCGAGTGGCCGGAGGAAATCGATGGCAGCCGCGCAGAGGAGGCCCGCATCCGGGCCAGGAGGAATCTGGAATCAGGTGAAGATGAGCGCAGCCTTCGTCAGGCAGAGATGGCATTGAAAAAAGCTTTGGCGCGGCTGGAGACGGTGGACCGATTACAATAGACCGCTCATTTACTGCGCAGAACCATGGAAAGAGGATAAAAAGGAGTTGACAATCCCGTTTTTTTCCACTATACTTAATTCCAGTGAAACAAAACCAATATTCCATTAAAGGGGAGTAGTTTTGATTCATTGTCAACATGCGCGGTCGCTTTGACCTGGCAATGAATACCGTTTTCGGGTACAAGACTTTTAATGTATTTATCTGAACAGCAGGTATCTGTTCATTTAGATACATTAGAAGTCTTTTTTGTTCCGTGGGGAGAAAAGAAGCGGGGCAAAGGAACAAACGGTATAAACGCTGAAAAGTCAGGAAGACTTAAGGTAAAGCGGCATCCAGCAATAGTTGGGGAGATCTGAACTATTGCAGCATAAGAGAAAGGAGAGCAACGTATGAAAGAATGGTACCAGCAGTCCGCGGACCAGGTACGGGAGCAAATGGGAACGGGAAAAGACGGCCTGTCCTCAGAAGAAGCCAGCCGCCTTTTGGAGGAAAAGGGACCCAACGCGCTGAAGGAAGGAAAAAAGAAAACCACATTGCAGGTATTTTTGGAGCAGTTTTGTGATCTGATGGTTATTATCCTTCTCATCGCAGCCGGGATTTCCATGGTTTCCGGCAATGTGGAGAGCACCATCGTCATCGTGGCGGTGCTGATCATGAACGCTATTTTGGGAACGGTACAGAATAAGAAGGCGGAGAAATCTCTGGAAAGTCTCAAATCCCTGTCTTCCCCCAGCGCCAAGGTTATCCGCGGGGGCAGAAAGATCGAGATTCCGTCCAAAGAAGTGGTTCCAGGCGATTTGCTTCTTTTGGAAGCCGGCGATCTGGTGGCGGCTGACGGACGAATCCTGCACAATTATTCTTTGCAGGTCAATGAAAGTTCCCTGACGGGAGAGTCCACCAATGTGGATAAGACAGATGCAGTCATCGAGGGAGAGGTACCTCTGGCAGACCGCACCAACATGGTATTTTCCAGCAGCCTGGTGACATACGGCCGGGCTGAAGTGCTGGTGACAGGTACCGGTATGGACACTGAGATCGGCAAAATCGCCGCCCTGATGAACGCCACCAAAGAAAAGAAGACACCGCTCCAGGAAAGCCTGGATCAGTTCAGCAGCCGTCTGGCATTGGTGATCATGATCATCTGCGCCGTCGTATTTCTTCTGAGTATTTACAGAGAAATGCCCATTCTGGATTCTTTGATGTTTGCCGTGGCTCTGGCTGTGGCCGCTATTCCTGAGGCTCTCAGCTCCATCGTCACCATCGTGCAGGCCATGGGTACGCAGAAGATGGCCAGAGAGCATGCCATCATCAAGGAATTGAAGGCGGTGGAGAGTCTGGGATGTGTTTCTGTCATCTGCTCCGATAAGACAGGTACACTGACCCAGAACAAGATGACAGTCCAGAAGATCTATGTGGGCCAAGAGACACTGAATCCCGAAGAACTGGACATCAAGCGGCAGCTGCACCGCTACCTTCTCTATGACGCTGTATTGACCAATGATTCTTCCATCGTGGACGGCAAAGGCATCGGCGATCCCACAGAGTACGCGCTTTTGGAAATGGCGGGAAAGGCCAATGTAAAGGATAGTCTTATCCGCGATATGATGCACCGTCTGGAGGAACTCCCCTTTGATTCTGACAGAAAACTCATGAGCACCAAGTATAAACTCCACGGCGTAGACACGGTTCTGACCAAAGGCGCCCTGGATGTGCTGCTGGACCGCACCACCCGAATCCGCAAGGGAGATCAAGTATGTCCCATCACAGAGGCGGACCGGGAAGAAATTCTGAAAAAGAATCTGGAATTTTCCGAAAATGGTCTTAGAGTCCTCTCCTTTGGGTATAAGGAAGTGGATAAAGATGAGCATCTGAATTTGGATAATGAAAAGGATTTCATCTTCCTGGGCCTGGTGGCCATGGTGGATCCGCCCAGGGAAGAATCCAAAGATGCAGTTAAAGACGCAAAACGCGCAGGCATTCGTCCTGTGATGATCACAGGCGACCACAAGATCACCGCCACTGCCATTGCCAAGCAGATCGGCATCTTCGAGGAAGGGGATATGGCGGTTACAGGCGTGGAGCTGGACGCCATGTCCGATGCAGAGCTGGACAGCAAGATCGAGAAAATATCTGTTTATGCCCGCGTATCGCCGGAGAATAAAATCCGCATCGTGGAGGCATGGCAGAGGAAAGGCAACATCGTTTCCATGACGGGAGACGGCGTCAATGACGCTCCGGCCCTGAAGAAAGCAGACATCGGCGTGGCCATGGGTATCACAGGAACGGAAGTGTCCAAGGATGCCGCGTCCATGATTCTGACGGACGATAATTTTGCCACCATCATCAAGGCAGTGGCCAACGGAAGAAATGTGTACCGGAACATCAAGAATGCCATCCAGTTCCTGCTCTCGGGAAACATGGCTGGAATACTGGCGGTTCTCTATACCTCCCTGATGGCGCTTCCGGTGCCGTTCCAGCCGGTTCATTTGCTGTTTATCAACCTGCTTACCGACTCTCTTCCGGCCCTGGCCATCGGTATGGAAAGCCCGGAAAAGGATCTGCTTTCCGATAAGCCCAGAGATCCCAAACAGGGAATTCTCACCAAAGATTTCATGGGAGCCATTTTCCTGCAGGGTGCCCTGATTGCGGTATGTACCATGACGGCATTTCATTTGGGACTTCAGGCCGGAGGATCGGCAGTGGCCAGCACCATGGCTTTTGCCACCCTGACCCTGGCCCGTCTGTTCCATGGCTTCAACTGCCGAAGCAAGCACTCCATTTTCCATCTGGGACTTTCCAGCAACTGGTACAGTGTGGGCGCTTTCTTTGCCGGTGTGATCCTGCTGGCCCTGGTGCTGTTCATCCCCATTTTGGAGCGTTTGTTCTCCGTAGCGGCTCTCAGCGGCGCCCAGATCGGTACCATCATTGGTCTGGCCGTGATCCCCACTGTAATTATTCAGATCTATAAGGTGATCATGGAGCACAGAAAAGCGGACTGATTCGGGACGCATGGATAGCGGGCGTTTCGGGAGATAGAGGATATGCCTTTGGGGGCATGGCCTCTCTCCCGGAGCGCCCGCTTTCTTTTCCCTTGCGCCTCAATGAAAAAAATGGTATACTC
>CAJFUP010000150.1 GCA_904420225.1 uncultured Lachnospiraceae bacterium | reverse complement strand
TGCGCGAGTGGCTCAGTGGTGGAGTATCGCCTTGCCAAGGCGAGGGTCGCGGGTTCGAATCCCGTCTCGCGCTTATGTAAAGTGCTGTAATTACGGCACTTTTTTCAGTTTACTTTAAAGGCTTTGGGGGATTTGTTTGGAGAGGCCTTGTTGGAAGAGGATATGGAGTCGTGAGTGTTACAATCATAAAGGATCCATGGTGTGTACGTATATGTTGTGCTGCTGGCCAAAGGCAGCGGAATGGAGATTAGTATGGAAATGGAACATGGAAAAACAAGACGTCTGTATGAGGAACAGCCATATACAAGAAAAATGGTAGCCCTCGTAACGGAATGTATGGAGATGGAGACAAAGACCAAGAGTGAAAAATGCTTTGGCATTGTTTTGGATCAAACAGTATTTTATCCGGAAGGAGGCGGTCAGCCGGGTGATCGGGGATATCTGACCGTGTTGGAATCCGACGGCGCTGAAAGCAGAAAGAGGATTGCTGTTTTTGATACCAGAGAGTGGAACGGAAAAGTGGTGCATATGACAGCAGAAGCCATTCCATGCGAAGCCAGAGTGGAGGGGAGCATTGATTGGGACACTCGGTATGGGTACATGCAGAATCATACAGGAGAGCATATGGTTTCCGGATGTGTACACAGAAAATACGGATATGATAATGTGGGGTTCCACATGGGAAAGGATGCGGTGGTCATTGATTTCAATGGAGAGCTGGATTGGGAGCAGCTGATGGAAATAGAAGAGGAAGTCAATGATATAGTAGATGAAAACCGCAGGGTGGAGATTCACTACCCCTCCCGGGAAGAGTTGAAAACCATGGATTATCGCAGCAAAAAGGAGATTGACGGTCAGGTACGGCTGGTCATGGTGCCGGACTGTGACTGCTGTGCCTGCTGTGGGCTTCATGTGGTTCAGACAGCGGAAGTGCAGATGATTAAGATTTTGTCGGTGCAGAACCACAGGGGCGGAGTGCGTGTGGAACTGATTTGCGGGAAGGATGCCAGGGAAGATTATAGAAAGAAGCATCAGCAGGTAATGGAGATCACCAGGCTGCTTTCCGCCAAGGCATATGAGACTGCCGAAGCAGTGAAGCGCCTGGTGGAGGAAAATGGAAGGCTCAAGGGGAAAATTGGTCAGCTCCAGATGCGCCGGGCGGAAGAAAAAGTGGCGTGTCTACCGGAGGGGCATCAGTCAGTTTTTTTATACCAAGAAGATTGTGATCTCAATCAACTTCGCCACCTGGTGAATCTGGCCAGGGGAAAAGCAGTTCATGTGATGGCTGTGACACCAGGGACCCGGGATGGGGAATTTCGATATATCATTGGAAGCAGTGAAAATGCGGTGGCGGTGGCGACAGCTGTCAATGCGGCATTCTCAGGAAGAGGCGGCGGATCGGCGCCAATGGCCCAGGGGAGTTGCTTTGGCCGGGCAGAGGATATAGGCGAGTTTTTTCAGCAGACAGTAGGCGGCCAAGAGGAGAAAGGGAATGGAAAGCCGCAGAAAGGCGGCGGCCAATGACACAATTTCAAATTGCAGAGTGGAACAGACGGTTTATTCGGGAAGAAGTGAAAACTGGAGAGATTTGTATTGACGCCACTGCCGGGACAGGGCGAGATACGGTGTTTTTGGCGGAGCTGGTGGGAAGAAACGGTAGGGTGCTGGCCTATGACATTCAGCAAGAGGCATTGCGGCAGACCGAAGAACGCCTTAGGGTTGGCGGGTTTAAGGAGCGGGTGGATCTGTTTTGCAAAAGCCATACCAGAATGGGAGAAGATGTCCAGGAAAATACCATAGCCTGCATTATGTTTAATTTTGGCTATCTCCCCGGAGGCGATCATGCCATCAGCACAAAAGCAGATACCAGTATTCAGGCCATGAAAACGGGACTTAAGCTACTTCGGCCCGGCGGTCTCATGAGTCTATGTATATACAGCGGGGGAGACAGCGGCCATCAAGAGAAAGAAGCCATCCTGTCGTTTTTAAAAGCACTGGATAGTCACCAGTTTTTGGCCATTGTGTCCACCTATTTTAATAGAAATAATCACCCTCCCATTCCCGCCCTGGTCTATAAGCTGGGGGCTGCCAAAAGAAATTCTTGACAGAGAAATGAAAATACAGTAAAATACAATTGATCTGATGCTGCAAAGCTCGGGTCTTATTTAGAGAGAAAATGATAAAAAGGAATGGAGTGTGAAATGGACATGGATGACAATTCAGACAGTGATAGTAACGGGCATACTATGATGACCGATCCATGTTGTATTGCGCATAAAAATAGAAAGAGACATGGCCTGTATCCGTATATGCGGAACAGGTTATGTCTTTTTGTGCTATTTGTGCGAAGGCTGGAATGACAAGACAAAAAGGAGGCAGATAAAAGACAGAATCAAAAAAAGGAGAGTATAATATTTTATGATAGGAGCAATTATTTTACAGGTGGTGCTGATTGCGCTGAATGCTATTTTTGCCAGTGCTGAAATCGCCGTCATTTCCATGAATGAATTGAAAATGAAAAAGCTGGAAGAAGAGGGAGACAAACGGGCCAGAAAGCTCCTGAAACTGACAGAACAGTCTTCCCGTTTCCTGTCCACCATACAGGTGGCCATTACTATGTCCGGTTTTCTGGGCAGTGCGTATGCGGCGGATCACTTTGCCGGTGCTTTGGTAAACCTGGTGCTGCGCACTGGAATCAGTGTTTCAGAGGCGACGCTTCAGCCCATCGCTGTGTTTTTGATTACTCTGATTTTAGCGTATTTCAATATTGTTTTGGGAGAGCTGGTACCAAAGAGAATTGCCATGAAAAAATCGGATCAGCTGTCGCTGGCCTTGGCCGGATTGCTCAGCTTTGTTTCCAAATTATTTGCCCCGTTGGTATGGTTGTTGACGGTGTCCACCAATGGAATCCTTCGCCTGCTGGGGATGAAAGCCGAGGATGAAGAGGAAGAGGTTTCCGAAGAAGAAATTCAGATGATTTTGGAAAAGGGAAGCGCCAGCGGCGTCATCGATGAAGAAAATAAAGAAATCATCTCCAATGTGTTTGATTTGGATGATTTGTCAGTGGAGGAAATATGCACCCACAGAAGAGATGTGGTGGGACTGGATATGGAAGACTCCCTGGAAGAGTGGGAGCAGGAGATTTATGACAACCGACATACATACTATCCTGTCTATGCTGAGGGCAGTGAGGATGTAATCGGAATTCTGGACACGAAAGATTACTTCCGCTTGAAGGAGCGCACTCGGGAGCAGATCATGAAGTATGCTGTGAAACAACCGGTATTTATTCCCGAAACCATGAAGCTCAATGTGGCATTTCAGGAAATGAAAGAATCCAGAAATTATTTTATGGTGGTATTGGATGAGTATGGCGGAATGAGCGGAATCATTACGCTTCACGATGTCATTGAAGCTTTGGTGGGTGATCTGAATGAAAAGGGAGAAGAAGTCATCACTGATATGGAGAAGATTGGAGAAAACACCTGGAGAATTTATGGCCAGGCAGAGTTGGAGGAAGTGGGAGAAGAATTGGGATTGGAATTCCCCACAGAAGATTACCACACCTTTGGCGGTTACATCTTTGGTCTGTTGGGCAAGATACCAAAAGATGGGAGCACATTTACTGTTCAGCAGGATAAATTTACTGTGCAGGTATTGGAAGTGAAAAACCATCTCATTGGGGAGACCCATCTGACATTGAACCAGAGCCAGGAGGCAGTTTCGGAAGTATAATCTTGTGTGTCATTTTGTGTTGAATCTTGTATATCCGTATGCTATGATAGAATATGAAGAATTAATAAATGCATAGCTGAATGCAGTTCGTTGGGGATCCAACGGAGTGCTTCGACGGATGGGAGGAAACATGAAAAAGAGGCTTTTAAGTATCTGTCTTGCGGTTTGGATGGCTGTCGCCGCTGTGGGCTGCGGTGCTTCCGGAGTGTCTCAGGAGCAGTATGATGCGCTGAGGGAAAGCTTCCATGCACTGCAATCCTCTGCCGATGAAATGCAGAGCGACATGGCGGATAGGGAAGCGGAAATTAGGGATCTGGAAGAGCAGATGGAAGGGTATCGGGAATCTCTTGATATCTTTGTGGAAGCTTCCAGAGAAGCAGAGGAGTCGGCGGCCCAGGCATCCAGAGAGGCGGAAGAAGCGGCGGCCCAGGCATCCAGAGAGGCGGAAGAAGCAGCGGCCCAGGCATCCAGAGAGGCGGAAGAAGCGGCAGCGCAGGCATCCAGGGAAGCGGAAGCAGCAGCGCAGGCATCCAGGGAAGCGGAAGCAGCAGCCCAGGCAGCAGCACAGCAGGCGGCAGCGGAAGCTGCGCAGGTGCCCAGCGGGGAAGAAGTTCATATCACCGATACTGGGGAAAAATATCATAGAGCCGGATGCCGATATCTAAAAAGCAGCGACCATACCATTACGCTGACGGAGGCTAAAGCCAGAGGATACACTCCCTGTAGTGTGTGCAATCCACCCCAGTGATGGCGCCGTTGTTTCAGTGTTGAGGAGGAATTTTAATGGTACCAAGTAGACAGGAAGCCATGGAGGCACTGCGGGAGGCGGAAGCCATGAACCCGGGACAGTGGGTGGACCATGTCATCAATGTGGGGAGAGCTGCGGAAGCCATTGCGCTACACTGCCCTGGCATGGATGGAGATAAGGCCTATGTATTGGGACTTTTACACGATATTGGCAGGCGTGTGGGCGTCGTATCCATGAAACATGTAATTGCTGGATACGAATATGCTGTAGCCAAGGGATGGGACGAAGTAGCAAAAATCTGTATGACGCATTCTTATCCGGTGAAAGATATCAGAAAAGATATTGCCAGAATTGATGTGACAGTGGAAGAATACCAGATGATCCAACAGTTTCTGGAGGAAACTGTATATGACGAATATGACCGACTCATCATCCTATGTGATTCCCTGGCCACATCGGCGGGATTCTGCTTGTTGGAAAAGCGATTTGTGGATACCACAAGACGGTATGGGATTTTTCCGTTTACAGTGGAGCGCTGGGATGCCACTTTTGATATCAAAGATTATTTTGAGAAAAAGATGGGGCGTTCCATATATAGTGTGCTGCCGGGAATTGAGAAAACAGTTTTTCTATGAGACAGGCAGTTTATATGATGGAGATGGGACAACTATTTGACGCATCATGCCAGAGGGAGGATCTCGGACGAATCTCATACAGCCGTTCATTTTTGCACCAGCTGGTGCTTTTCCATTCTATAGGAAAATCCAATGGATTCTCCCACAGAATAGAAAACTTTACAGGCGGAACGTATCCCGGGGTAAAAGGGTAGTTTTTTATGAAAAACAAATTTTCAGGCAGTTGGTATAAGGAGTGGGCAGTTCCTGCGGCAGCTGAACGGTCAGGACGCCAAAGGCCTGGGAAAAAGGTACGGAGCCGGTTCCCAGAACCTCCACGGAACGCACGTGTTCTTGGGGAGTCAGACTCTTAATGACCGTCACACGGCTCTCGGGAGCATGCATGAGAAAAGCATACAGAGCACCATTTTTGGTGACAAAGCGGTAATCAGAATCATTCCAGGATGTTTTTTCTTCTGTGAATCCCTGGATGAGAACCCGCGTGTCGCCCTCTCCAAATACTCTCCAGGGACGGGTGGCGTAGACGCCTTCCGCACAGACAGAAAACCACTTGGATAATTCTTTCAGAATGTAGCGGGTCTCCTCATCGATGCTGCCGTCTGGACGCTGAAGGACATTGAGCAGCATGGTGCCGTTTTTGGAAATAATGTCCACCAGCATTTCAATGATGTGACCGGGCTTTTTAAACGGCTGTTTAGCATCATAGAACCAGTTTCCAATGCAGGTGTCTGTCTGCCACGGCTCTTGGGCAATTCCGGGGAGCTGACTCTTTTCCACATCCAGCACACCGACACGGTAAATGTTTCCGTCACGTCCTTTTTGCGTATAAACCGCTTTATTTTCCCCGTTTCTTGCGATAGAGTCATTGTATAAGCAGGCGACGGCTTCCAGACCCGGTTGATAGTTTGAGCCTTCAAAGGGAAGGGAACTGTCAGAATAGAGGAGATCTGGGTGGAAGGTCTCAATCAGCTCCTTGACGCAGTCCAACCAATAGCGGTGGAAAGCCTGATTGGAAGTCAGCCATGGAGCTCTGGCGCCCGGCGTCCCATCCTTGATGACATGCTCTTGATTGTCATAGTAGAAATCTCGGTATTCCGGATCGTTGCCGTCATAAGGGACTCCAGCGTAGGGGCCGTATTGATCCGCCCCTTTATTGGTGTTCCACCAGGAGAAAGAGGCGGCCAGATGCTCTGTCAGGCCAAAGGGAAGTCCCATGGTATCGGCGGCATCCTTCCACATGCGGCAGATATCTTTGTGAGGACCCACATCCACGGAGTTGAACCGGTTCAGCCGCGTAGCGTAATTGAAAAAATGGTCGTGGTGCATGGCCTGTGCCACGAAATATCTGGCACCGGCTTTTTTGTACAGCTCCATCAGTTGTTCCGGGTGGAAATTTTCCGCCTTCCAAAGTCGGCAGATATCCTTATAGCCAAATTGGGACGGATGACCGTAGTGGCGGATATGATAGAGATATTGGGGACTTCCCTCCACATACATATTGCGGGCGTACCAGTCACCGCACATGGGCACGCTTTGGGGCCCCCAATGGCTCCAGATACCAAACTTGGCATCACGGAACCAGTCAGGGCATTGATATGTTCTCAGGGATTCAAATGTGGGCTGAAACATGAGAGACCTCCTTTGCTTCCACGGGATATTGATTTTTTGTTGGGATGCTACCAGGTCCAACAAATTGTTTGTCCGGATAGTAGCTCATTTCCACATGGAGATGATGGTTTCAGTGTACCACAGCACATGGAAAAGGAAAGGGAAAATATTATGAATACTGTGGACAAAATTAACTTTTCAGAAGGATGAAGCGGGCCAGGCAGAGGGGAAAGCGAGGGAGAAGACTATGACAGGCAATGAGCTGGAACAGCTGGGACATATTTGGGTCCGGAAATTGATTTCCGATGAAAATGTCTGTGCTTCCAATTGGGGAGAACAAGATTGCGTATATAACTACAATAAATTCTACTATTTCCTTGGGGGAAGTGGGAGATTGGAAATGGAGGGAGATGTCTTTTATCCGCAGCCGGAAGAATTGTACCTGATACCGGCGGGAGTGCGTCATTCCTATTCCCATGATTCGATCCATCCGGTATATAAGTGCTGGTGCCATTTTGATTTGGTGATTCCGGGACTTCGGTCTTTGCAGTATCACCGGGATACGGTGCGCGTTTTCATTGCCAGGGACAGGATGGTGCCGCTGTTTCGACGGATGAACCAGTGTCGGGCTGCAGATATACCGGCCGATGTGCTGATGGAAAAAGGCCTGTTGTTGCATATCTTTTATGAATACCTTTCCCGGGTGAATGCGTCGAAACTGTTTGTCTGGGATACGCCGCCTTTTATGCAGACCATGGAGCAGTATCTGGACGATCATTTGACTGACGACATCAATCTTCGCCAAATGGCTCAGGTGGTACATTTGCACCCCAATTATTTTATTCGCATTTTTAAACGATACTTCCATGTGCCGCCCATGGAATATATCCAAATGAAACGGCTGGAATATGCGGCCTCGCTGATGCGGGAGCATAAGGACATGACCATTGAGGAAGTGGGATATCGGTGCGGGTTCCACGACTATCGTTATTTTGGCCGTGCTTTCAAAAAGCGATACGGGATCACGCCTTCCATGTACCGCACCGTCAGTTTAGGGGGCACAGAACCCTGTGCCCCCTAATTGAAATCCTATTTTAAAAATCCATTGACAATCTGCTCTTCTGCCTCAGACTCTGTGAGTCCCAGGGTCATCAGTTTGATGATCTGCTCTCCGGCGATTTTGCCGATGGCGGCTTCGTGGATCAGAGCGGCGTCCGGATTGTTGGCCGTGATCTCCGGAATGGCGCTGATCTTGGCATCTCCCATGATGATGGAGTCACACTCAGAGTGGCCGCTGCAGGATGCGTTTCCGTTGATGCGGGACTGGAAAACCTGGGTGGACTGGTCCTTGGCTACGGAACGGGAGATGATATTGGCGCTGGAATCGTCTCCGTTGAGCTGAACATCGAATTCGCTCCGGGCAGTCTGATGGCCGTGGGTCATGAGACGTTCGGTGACAGTGAGCTTGGCTCCTTTTCCAATATTGGCCTCAGTGAGGCGGATGGTGGAATCTACACCCTTGATTTGAACACTTTCCATATCCATGGAGCTGCCATCTTCCATCTCAATGACGGTTTTGGGGTTCATGATGCGCGAGCCGTTGCCATCTCCACTTCCGTAGTGGCGCTCCACATATTTAACCTTGGCGTTTTTACCCAGGTAAAAGGTGTGGATGCCGTCGTGCTGGCTGTCGGAATGGCCGCAGTTGTGGATGCCGCATCCGGCGATGATGGTCACATCCGCGTCTTCTCCGATGAAAAAGTCGTTGTAGACCACTTCCTTGAGACCGGCCTGATCCATGACCACGGGAATATAGACGGTTTCATCTTTTGTGCCGGGGAGAATATGGATATTGATTCCATCCCCGGTTTCTCTGGTTTCAATATTAATATGGCTGGTGGTGTTGCGGGCGACGCTTTTTCCGTTGGCGCGAATGTTGTAGGCGCCTTGGGGCGTTTCGTGGAGCCCCGCCACAGCTTCCAATAGTTCTTCCTGTATTTTATCCATAATTTCCTCTCATTCTGCCGCTTCAGTTTTCCAGACGGCTGCAAGCGTTGTAGGCGGCGTTGGACTCATGCAAAAGTGCGGGCAGGATCTCCTGGCGCGGTCCCTGCTGGCTGACAGTGCCGTCAGCGATGACAATGATCTTGTCCGCAATGTTTAAGATCCGCTCTTGATGGGAGATGATCAAAATGGAACCCTTCAGCTGTTCCTTCATGTTTTCGAATACACGGATCAAGTTTTTAAAACTCCACAAATCAATTCCGGCTTCCGGCTCATCAAAAAGGGAAACCTTGGTGCCCCTGGCAATGATGGTGGCAATTTCAATCCTCTTTAATTCCCCGCCAGAGAGGCTGGCATTGACCTCACGGACAATGTAATCTTTGGCGCATAGTCCCACTTGGGACAGATACTCGCAGGCTTCTGAAAAAGTTAGATTTCGTCCGGCTGCCAGACGGATCAGGTCAATGACCGTGATACCTTTGAAGCGGACCGGCTGCTGGAATGCATAGCTGATACCCAGGCGTGCCCGTTCCGTGATGGACAGAGGAGTGATATCCTGTCCGTTGTAAAGAATCTGGCCGGATGAGGGCTTTTCGATGCCTGCGATTAATTTGGCCAGGGTGGATTTGCCGCCGCCATTGGGACCGGTGACAGCTACAAATGTGTTATCCTCCAGTGTAAAGCTGATATCTTTTAAAATCTCTTTTTTGCCGCCGCTGTCGGCCGCATCAAAAGAAATATGCTTTAGTTC
>CAJFUP010000149.1 GCA_904420225.1 uncultured Lachnospiraceae bacterium | reverse complement strand
GGGGATGGAGCCTGCCGCCGGAGCCTTTGCCGCCGGAGCAGCTGTCCCAGCCTGTCCGCTCATTCCCGCCAGAACCTGCTTAACAATCTCTTCTATATTCAAATTTTTTGTATCCATGATATGTGTTCCTCCCATTAACGAATGCACAGACTGTCAGACATGACGCAGCGCCTCTTCTTTGTAAAGGTTCTGGCCGATGTCAGCCCCTCTCCTGTGCGGCTTGCAATTGTGAATGTACAGAATCCCTCGCCGCCAAATCCAAGGGCCGCGTAGGACGGAGCATTCTTTACCAAAATGGCCGTGTCTATGGCTCTTGCATAGCGAGTAATATTGTCTATGTTCTTGGAGTGAATATGGGCGGAATGCCTATTTCCATGCTCCAGCCAAACCGCTTTCTCCATGGCGTCATCGAAATCCTTTGCCCTCACAATGCCCAGGATCGGCATCATAAGCTCTGTGGAAATCAGGGGATGTTCTTTCTCCCCTTCAAATATGATACAGCGGATATTATCCGGAACCGTTACGCCGATCATGCCCAATAGGGTCTTGGCATCACGGCCTACACAATCGCGGTTCAGTCCCTTGGGAGTCAACACAGTAGCCACCAGCTTGTCTTGCTCTTCCTTGGAAGCCAGATAGCACCCCTGCTCTGTTAGCATATAATTCATCAGTTCATCCATGATGGAGGAAACCGCCACCACTTCCTTCTCCGCAATACAGGGAAGATTATTGTCAAAGGTACAGCCATTGACAATGTCCTGGGCCGCTTTCCTGATATCAGCCGTCTCATCCACCAGAGCCGGAGGATTGCCGGCACCGGCGCCGATTCCTCTTCTCCCCGATGAAAGCACAGCTGTTACCACACCGGGACCGCCTGTGGCGGCAATCAGCTGAATATCTTTATGCTTCATCATAACATTGCTGCTCTCCAAGGTGGGATGTCTCAGGGAACAAGCCACATTCTCCGGGCCGCCCGCCTCCAAGGAAGCCTCATTGATCAGGGAAACAGCAAAATTAGATGTCTTGATGGCCTTGGGGTGGGGATTGAATACCACCGTATTTCCCGCTGCAATCATGCCGATGGCATTGCACAAAATGGTCTCACTGGGATTCGTGGTGGGAGTGATGGCTCCAATCACACCAAAGGGTCCCATCTCAATCAAGGTCAGGCCTCTATCGCCGGACCAAGCCTCCGTCACAATATCTTCCGTACCTGGAGTCTTCTCTGCCAGCAGCTGATGCTTCAAAATCTTATGGGGGACATTTCCCATCCCCGTCTCTTCCACACCCATACGAGCCAGCAGCTCCGCATTTTCCTTTGTTTTCCTGCGGATATTGGAAATAATCTGCTCTCTCTGGTCCATGGACATGGTGCGGATGACTTTCTGCGCTTCTTTGGCCGCCGCAATGGCTTCATTCATGTCCTCAAAAATGCCCAGCTGCTTTCCAGCCGGTTCGTCCTTCTGAAGCTGCATTTTTGCCATGACTTCTTTCACAATGTCCTGAACCATTTGTTCATTTATTGCCATGAATCTACCTGCTTTCTGTCCAAATACTTCCGAACTTATTTATTCAGAGCTTCCAAAACCTTCTTTGTGATGGAAGCCACCAGATCTGCGTCTGCCTTGCTCTCTGCGCTCTTGCAGGCACCTGTGCAGGAATGGCAGCCCTTCTGTCCATTCTTAGCAGCGACACATACATTCGCCGGATGCTTTCCGGGAAGCCCAAACTGACGGCGGATCTCATACAAATCTTCCACCTGCTCCGGTGTGAACTCCTTGGGTCCGCCCAACTGCTTGGACAGATACAGAAGCTGTGCATAGAATTCAGTGGACTCCATCTTGTGATATGCGTTGATCAGAGAATCGGAGAATGTCAGCGCGCCATGGTTTGCCAAAAGAACAGAGTCAAAATACGGCAGATATTCCTCGATGGAATCGGGGATTTCTTCTGTGGAGGGTCTACCGTACTTTGCCAGGGGAACACATCCCAGAGCAATCACTGCTTCCGGCATGATGGGCTGTGTCAGAGGAATTCCAGCGATGGCAAAAGCCGTAGCATACATGGGATGCGCATGTACAACCGCATTGACATCCGGTCTCTTCTGATATACTCTCATGTGCATCTTGATCTCGGAAGACGGCTTAAATCCCGGATTTGCCTGGATCACATTACCTTCTTTGTCCACCTTACAGATGTATTCCGGAGTCATGTATCCTTTGGAAACACCTGTAGGCGTGCAGAGGAACTCATTGTCATTGAGCTTTACGGAAATATTTCCGTCGTTGGCTGCCACCATTCCTCTCTTCCAGATTCTCTGGCCGATTTCACAGATCTCTTTCTTGATTTCGTACTCGTTTACCATTTTTCCTCCATTCTTCCCATCTAACAGGGGATATCCGTCACCCTCTCACATGGACCAGCGGATGCCGGATTTACCTTATATTTTTATAGTTTTGGTACCATGTCTGCATTATAATACAATCCACATAACAAGTCAATACTAATTGTTGTTTTATGTACAACTTAATTTTGTTTTTTTCGCATTTCTTGTTGTTTTGTGTTGTTTTTTATTTAATTTTATTGTTTTTGTGTTGTTTTCATCCTGCCCAATCTGCCCGTCCCATGGGCGCGCTCTGTCACGCCCTTTCCTTTTCCAGTGTCTCCTTTTCCCACGGCATGACATCGCCGTCTTCCCTCAGATATTCCAGAATATCAGAGACGCCTTCCCCATTTTTGGAGTTGACGCGGAAAATCTTTTGACAGCCGGAAAGGCGCAGCCATCTCTCCGCCTGCGCAGCATCGGCCTTGGGGTGATCCACTTTTGTGATAATACCAATCACTTCCCGATTGGCCATGCAAGTAACGCAGGGCGGAAACAAGGAATACGGTTCTGTGGCGGCAATGAGAAGCCCCACAATATCCGCCTCATACGTATAAAGCGCCAACGCCGCGCCCAGCGATTTTGTCTCCGCATATTCGCCCGGCGTGTCTATAATCACATCAAAATAATTGACATACTGTGTTTTATGGTATGAAATTTTTTCACCCTTCAAAGCCTGGGTCAGCGTCGTCTTTCCGCTTTCGCTGCGCCCGATCAATACAATCTTTTTCATTCCTCAGCCCGGCCTCATGTCTTGGTAATCTGACATACGGTAAAATGAAGCGTATCGCTGACATAATCCATGAGAGCATTCATGGCCGCCTGTACTTCTGAGACACTGCCTGTGATGATCAGCGTACCGCTGAACCGGTCTACAAATCCCAGTTCAACCCCCGCCGATTTGGTGGCAATATCCGCAGCAATAATGGCTGTCTCTGACGGGCTCATGGTCACGATGCCAATGGCCGATTTGGAATAGTCAATATCCGGATTCAGTCCCAGTTTTTGATACAGCGTCTCATCCGGCGCCGCTATGATATGAGCCAGCGTCACCTGACGCCCCGGCACCAATTCCTGGACGATACGGAGCTTGTCATTTTTTCCTTCCAGCATATCTTTTACATCCATCTGTTTCCTCTCCCAAATCTCTTCACTCTTCCGCTGTTTCAGCCTCCAATCTGGCACTCCAGACCAGAAGCCTTGATGGCGGTATCCAGAAGCATCTCCACATATTCCTGTTCCATGGGAACAATTTCCTTCATGGTATATTCCCGGCCCAGGCGTTCGTATTTATCCTGCCCCAGACGGTGATACGGAAGCAAATGAAGTTTTCTAACGCCGGGAAGGGAAGCGGCAAATTCCGCTATGCCCCTGATCTCCTCCGGCGTGGCATTGAACGTGGGAATGACAGGCACCCGTATGATCAGTTCCGTCATTCCGGACTCAGCCACTCTTCTGGCGTTTTCCATCATCAACTCATTGGAACGCCCCGTAAACTGACGATGCTTTTCCGGATTCACATGCTTGATATCCATCAAATATGTATCCAAGTAAGGAAGAATACTTTCAATCACCTCATATTTGGCGCAGGCCATACTTTCCAAAGCCGTGTTAATGCCCAGCTCTTTGCTGCTCTTTAACAGAGCTCTCGCAAACTCAGGCTGGCAGAGACTCTCCCCGCCGGACAGCGTCAGACCGCCCCCGCTTCTTCTATAATATGCCCTGTCTTTTTCCACCACGTCCATGACTTCCCCCACTGTCACGTCTCTCCCCGTCACAACAGGCTTTCCCTCCACCATCATGGTTTCGATCTCAAATTTCTGGGACTCGGGATTGCAGCACCATCGGCATCGCAAAACACATCCTTTCAGAAATACAATGGTTCGGATCCCTGTTCCGTCATGGACAGAATATCTCTGGATATCAAATATCCTCCCCGTTACGTTTCTATCGTTCAATTTTTTGACCTCCGGTTTAGAATCCCTGCTCGGTACGGCGGATAATATCATCCTGCAGTGATTTTGACAGCGTTGTAAACAGCGCGCTGTATCCGGCTACACGAACCACCAGATGCTTATAATTTTCCGGATGCTTCTGGGCGTCCAGCAGCGTCTCGCGGCTTACCACATTAAACTGCATATGCATGCCCTTCTGATCGAAAAATCCTCTGATCAAAGATGCAAAGTTTTCCAGTCCGGTCATGCCGCTCAGTGCGGAAGGATGGAATTTCTGATTAAACAGCGTACCGTTGGACGCAATCAGATGATCCAATTTCGCCACTGAATTGGCAGCCGCCGTTGGCCCCAGCGTATCTTTTCCCGCCGAAGGCGACACACCGTCCGCCACCGGCATATGGGCCAGACGGCCATCCGGCGTAGCCCCAGTCTGCGCTCCCAAGGGGACATTGGCTGATACAGGATACAGTCCCGCCTGATACCTGCCGCCTCTGGGATTTGTGTACTGCTCCATGGGGCGTGTATACGTATAAGCCACATCCCTGGCAAACATGTCCACTTCCGGATCATCATTCCCAAACTTGGGTGCCGCATCAATCATTTCCTTAATCTGTGCATAGCGGGCATTCTGAGCATCGGTGGCCTGCGTGCCAATGACAGAAGAAACAATCTGAGTCACTTCTTCCTCACCCACATGTCTCCCGGAAGCCGCCAACTCTTTGGCCACATTGGCCGCCACCTGGGCAAGTACAGCTGGATCCGCTGCGTTTTGAGCATCATGGCCATAATTATGTTCCAAGGCTTCTTTCAGCTCGCCCAGCGTAAACTTCTTCTCCTCAAACACCAGCTTTTTGATGGCATAAAGGCCATCAGCCATATTGGCAATACCAAATCCCTGGGGACCAGTAAAATTGTAGATACATCCGCCTTCCTGCGCAGTCTTTCCCCTTCCAATGCAGTCTTCCAGCATACAGGACAAAAATGGCAGCGGGCAGCGCTCCATATGGGCACAGTCAATGGCATTGTCAGAATTAACCAGCAGCTGAATCATGTAATTCATCTGCGTCTTATACGCGTCATAAAACTCGTCAAATGTCTTCATTTCTTCCACCGGCTTGGTGGGTACACCGATCAATTCTCCCTTGTCCATACCGCTGGAGAATACCAATTCCACAGGACGGCACATATTGAAGAACGCAGCGTCATGCCATCCATCGGTCTTTCCAGGTGCCTGGGGTTCCACGCATCCGATGATGCAGTAATTTCTGGCATCTTTCAGCGTCAGACCGCGATTGAGCAGTGCCGGAATCATAACCTCATCATTGTAGTATGCCGGCAGGCCAATACCTGTCCTGGTCAGTTCTGCAGCCCGCAACATCAGATCGTGGGGCGTGCCATTCCAAATGCGGATGGAAAGAGACGGAGCCGGGAGGAACACATGCTGGGAAGCAGTGATGCACATAAACGAAAGGTCATTGGTGGCATCCTCTCCCTCCTCATCCTGTCCGCCCACAATCAGATTCTGGAACAGACTGTAACCGGCAAATCCTTCCGCGGAAACGGCATCGCGGCACTTATTCAGATCATTGAGCTTTACCCAGATACAATCTATAAGCTCCTGTGCCTTCTCTCTGGTAATCTTGCCCGCATCCAAATCCGCTTTATAATACGGATACATGTACTGGTCAAAACGTCCCGGCGATATGGAATGACCGCTGGACTCCAGCTGAATCAGCTGCTGCACAAACCAGAAAGACTGACATGCCTCATAAAAACTGGTGGCGCCTTTGGCCGGAACACGCATACAGTTGTCAGCAATCTGAAGCAACTCCGCCCTGCGGACAGGATCCGTGCATTCGCCAGCCATATGTTTGGCCAACGCCGCATACCTTCTGGCATAATCAATTACTGCCTGACAGCTGCGGATCATGGCGTCATACAAGTGAGAACGTCTGGCATAGTCGCCGTCAGACACCTGACAGCGATCCCACGCATCCTGAATCTTGGCGATAATCCCTTCAAAGCCAATCTCCAATACTTCGTCATAATGAACACACACATGGCCAATGCCATTATAAAAATAATTTCCTGTGGTGAAAATATTGTGTTCCATAGCCTTGATGGCCTCAGGCGCCATGTAAGAGGTGGCCAGCTCGCTGGTGGTTTTTCCCTTCCAATAGGGATGCACGCGCTTCAGCGCTTCTTTTGTCTCTTCTGAAATGTAGAAAGGATCCGCCGTTCTTGTGGCCACTGTATCAAATTCTGCCTCCAGCCACTCCCAGGAATACTCCGGGTATGTCTGACACCCTCTGGGTGCCAAAGTGGTGCTTCCAACAATCAATTCGTTGTCACGGATAATAATCGGTATATTCTTCAAAATATGCTCGAACGCTTTCCCGCGGCGGGTATAAATGGGTTCGCCCTCTGTCTGGCGGTAAGACTCTGTGATCAACACCGCTCTGGCCGGTTCGATCTCCGGCATTTTTGCATACAAAGCTTCTACCAATTTGGGAATTCTGGGGGATTTTTCAATCTTCCCGCTGTAATATCGTTCCAACCTTTCTCCTTTCCGTCTGCGCCTTTCATCCATGCCGCAGACTATGCATAATGATATACCATATTATATCACCAGCCTCTGGCCATGTCAACGAAAAGCAACACAAGTTCAAGCTTATCACACGGATTATTTCTGTTTTCTTGTGGTTTTTATGGGATTTTTGCCTTTGTTTTGTTTGGGTCTTGACTTTTCTTTCACTTCGTACCATACTTAATAATATGAAAATATTCCCTTGATGTGGGTGCGTTTTGCTTTTGCCTCCCCGCATCATAAAACCATCAAAGAAAGGAACTGCCATGCTGATTGATTTGCACACGCATACCATTGCCAGCGGCCATGGAAGCACTGACACCATAAGTGATATGGCAAAGGAAGCGGCCCGCCGGGGAATGCGGCTTCTGGGAATCAGCGACCATGCTCCTGCCATCCTCGGGGCGGCAAAAACTTCCTATTTCCGCAGCCTCCAGCATGCCCCCAGAAAACGCTTTCAAGTTTCCTTGCTTTTTGGAGCGGAGGCCAATATCATCTCATATGATGGGAGGTTGGATTTGGATCAGACCACACTATCCTGTCTGGATTACTGCATCGCCAGTCTGCATCCGCCCTGCCTGCGTCCCGGCACCAGACGTCAAAATACAGAAAGCTACATCACTGCCATGAAAAATCCCCTGGTAACCATCGTCGGCCACCCTGATGACGACCGGTATCCAATAGAAGATGAAACTTTTGTGACAGCCGCAGCCCATTTTCGGGTTTTATTGGAAGTAAACGAAAGTTCCCTTTCCCCCAACGGCTACCGCGGTGATGCTGCTGACCGTTACCGCGCTCTGCTGCCTTTATGCGCTCTCCATCGGGTTCCCATCCTGGTGGGCAGCGACAGTCATGGACGCAAAAATGTGGGGACATCGGTTTATGCTGAAGCACTGCTTCAGGAACTCCATTTCCCCACAGATCTCATCATGAATCTGCACCCAGAGCTTCTTTTTTCATATCTACACCCAGCCGCAGCCCTGACTTCCTGGTAATTTTCCCTTACATTTTATATAACAGGTATTCCATTTTCCAAAACAGAGAAAATGGGATACCTGCATTTTTGTTAAAAGCGCCGTCATCCGTTTCAATTTTCTATGTTTTTTATTCATATTTTGTTCATATTTTAGCCATTTATGTTCACAATATCTGGAAAGAAGCCACTATTTTCCTGCGTTTCGCCTCCTTCCACTCCAACTCTCCCGTACGAATTCCTCTGATTTTCTTACATTTTTGTGAACAACGACTGCTTTTCTTAATAATCTCTTCACACTTTGGACACAAGGTTTGTATTATACTAATGCCAATTAAAAAGCAGGGGAGCATTGCCATGTTCCTTGCTTTCATAAAATATCTTGAATTGGAGGAATCACAATGGTCACATTTATCCAGTATTTTAATTTGCTGATCTTGTGTTTGTTTTTTGGCTGTTATGCGTATCAGCTGGTTTTTGTTCTGATTCGCTTTATTAAGAAAAGAAAGGAATTCACAGCAAAAAAACAGCACCGTTTTGCCGTACTGATTTCTGCAAGAAATGAAAGTTCTGTAATTGCCAATTTATTGGAAAGTATCCGAGCTCAGCACTATCCTCAAGAACTCTTGGATGTTTTTGTGGTGGCAGACAACTGTACGGATAATACAGCAGATATTGCCAGACAGCATGGCGCCAAGGTTTTTGAGCGGTTTAACCGTTATCAGGTGGGTAAGGGATATGCTTTGGACTACGCTTTCTCTCAGATAGAAAACAGCGTTGGGATTGAATATTATGAAGGCTATTTTGTTTTCGACGCGGATAACATTTTGGACGAAAATTTTGTCTCTGAAATGAATAAAGTTTTTGATAACGGATACAACGTACTCACCAGTTACCGAAATTCCAAAAATTACGATTCCAACTGGATTTCCGCCGGATACGCTCTCTGGTTTTTAAGAGAATCCAAATATCTCAACGGCGCTCGTATGAGTTGCCACACCAGCTGTGCCATTTCCGGAACCGGTTTTCTCGTTTCCAGCAAGATTATCAAGAAGAATCATGGTTGGAAGCATCATCTCCTGACTGAAGATATTGAATTCTCTGTTGATAACATTGTTCACGGTGAAGTCATCGGCTACTGCGAAAAGGCAGTTCTCTATGATGAACAGCCCATCCGCTTTAAGGAGTCTTGGAATCAGCGCCTGAGATGGGCAAAAGGATTTTATCAAGTATTTGCCAATTACGGCAGAAATCTCATAAAAGGCTGCTTTACTGGGCGTCGTTTCCAGTGCTATGATATGCTTATGACACTGGCTCCGGCCACACTGCTGACCCTCATGACCGTTTTTGTCAATGGCGGATTTCTTTTGTCAGGATGGCTGACAGGCAATGAAGCAGTCTGTGATATGGCATTTTATCAGGTGATGAATACCGTTCTCAGCGTTTATTCTTCTCTGCTCTTGTTCGGTGCCATTACCACCATTACAGAATGGAAGCAGATTCACTCGGTGTGGTATAAGAAGATCATGTATTTATTCACATTTCCGATCTTTATGTTTACATACATTCCCATCGCCATCTGCGCCCTTTTCAAAAAGGTTCAGTGGACACCGATTCAGCACTCTGTCTGCAAGAATCTTCAGCAAATTCGCCAGTAATTCATCAAAAGATTACGTTCCCGGCGAAAGAACGAATGATAAAACCAAAACGCGCTGCATGTATAAAAACTGCGGCGCGTTTTGGTTTTATTTTACATAAACAGGACTCACAAAAAGCGGAGCCTGCGCGGTGATGGTCTGGGATTTCCCCGACGCTATTTCTCTTCAGGCTCCAGGCGCCCCAGCATCTCTCTGGGTATATATCCCTTCACCGCAATCCCCGCATCTGTATACTGCTCTTCCAAAAGCTGTCCATATCGGCGGATCGCCTGTATTTTTCCCGCTTCTCCATAAGAATACACACACTCCACATACACCTTTCTCTTACGCAGCAATTCTGTCAACAGATGGCGCAGCCGTTCCACACCTTCCCCTGTCTTGGCAGAAATCTCCAAGGTATAATCCGCTTTGAAATCCCGCAGAAACCCATTTTTCTCCCGCCTATCCATTTTATTGAACAGGGTGATCACCGGTTTATTTTCCACACCCAATTCCCGCAGTGTCTCATACACCACATGCATCTGGGAGGCAAACATGGGGCTGGTACTGTCCACCACATGAAGAATCATATCCGCATACTTGGCTTCCTCCAGCGTACTTTTAAATGCTTCAATCAGATGGTGCGGCAGTTTATTGATGAATCCCACTGTATCCGTCACCAAAACCCTCTCCCCCCGATCCAGTTCCCAGGCGCGGGTGGTGGGATCCAAAGTGGCAAATAGTTTATCTTCCGCCAGAATCTCTGCTCCTGTCAAAGTATTCAAAAGAGTCGATTTTCCGGCGTTGGTGTAACCCACAATGGCCAGTACGGGAATGTGATTCTGATCTCTCTGCTTTCGATTGGTCTTTCTGTGGCGCTTCACCTGCTCCAGTTCTGCTTTCAGATGGCTGATTCTTTCGTGGATACGCCTCCTGTCCACTTCCAGCTTTGTCTCTCCCGGGCCTCTGGTGCCGATACCGCCTCCCAGTCGAGACAGAGAACTTCCCAGCCCCACCAATCTTGCAGCCCGGTATTTCAGCTGCGCCAATTCCACCTGAATCTTTCCCTCACTGGATGTGGCTCTGGCCGCAAAAATATCCAAAATCACCAATGTCCGGTCCATAACCTTAATTTCCAGCGCCTGTTCCAGATTTCTCAGCTGAATGGGGGATAATTCGTCATCGCATACCACACCGGTGGCCTCCAGACGTTTGGCCAGTTCCCTCAGTTCCTCTATTTTTCCCTTTCCCAGGTATGTGGCAGGAACAGGGCTTTCCAGATTCTGTATAACCTTGGCCAGGGTTTGGGCCCCAGCCGTTTTCACCAATTCCTCCAGCTCATCCAAAGACGCCTCCATCTCGTCATTGTCTCCGCCAGAGACGCCAAATAAAATGACGCGTTCTTGTTCTTCTTTGATTTCTATCATTGTCAACCTCACTTCTTTTATCTGGTTTTTAAAAACGCCGCTTCCTTCCCGGATTCCTCATCAAAGGAAAATTTCTGACCATATTCCTCCAATTTTTCATATGCGAAGCCGTATTCCCCCATGGCTTCATAGATCATGGCCTCATTCCAATACAGATCGGGCAAAACGGTCGGGTCCCCGATACTGATCCCCTGCCTCACCATGGTCAGCGCCTTCTCAAACTGTCCCTGTTTTTGTTTGCAGATTGCCAACTGATTATAAACTCTGGCATTGTCGGTATCCTGAGCCAATAGCTGCTGATAAATCATCTCCGCTTCACTGTACTGGCCCAAATCTTCATAACACCGGGCCAATAGCAGAGACGCATCGCTGGAGCCGCCCTCTGCCGCCTGATGAAACAGCTCCGTGGCCTCCTGCTTGTCCCCCAGAAGCATGAGAATTCTTCCCCGCATAACGCGATCCTCATGGGACTTCACGGGAATTTCCAGCGCCTGATAAAGAAATGTTTCGCCAGATTCCCCTACCTGGAACTGTGCCAATGTTTTGTAGATTTCCAAGTAGACAGCAAAATTATTCGGCTCTTTGGCAGCAGCTGCCCAAAAGTCTTCCAATGCCGCTTCCACTCGGTTGTCTTTTAACCGAACGCTCCCCCTCTTAATATAATGTTGGGTTGGCTGGACTTCCAAATCAATGAGCTGTGTATAAGAGGCCTCCGCCTCTTTCAGCTGCCCTGCCTTTGTCTGCGCTTCCGCCCGATATCCAATGATATCATAATCCAGCTTACCCACAGATCTGTCGCCGCAGTCTATGGCCTGATTCAAATACTCTATGGACAAATCATATTCTTCCGAAGCCAGACAGGCCAGTCCCAGTCCCCGATATGCCAGCATATTATCTTCTTCCAGCCTTAGAGCCTGCTGAAAGTGCTCCTTGGCCCAATCGTATTCGCCCATTTGAATTTCCGCCATGCCCAAATTCACATAATACGAGGTTTCTGTGTCATTCTGCGATATGGCCCTGCCAAATAAACGGCAGGCTTCGGCAAATTCTCCGGCTTCATATTTCGCCAGCCCCTCCTGATTGCTCTTTGCCGCCGCGCTGAAACAGCCTGACCATAAAACAGCCGTTGCGCAGATACAGATGATTCCTATCCCTTTTTTTATTTTCATATTCTCTCCCATCTGTCAGTTGCCGTTCCACCGATCTGACTCTTTGTTATTATACGATAAAAGAGCCGATACCACAACGCCCCTAAGGGAAAGAAAAAGGCACTGCCGAAATATCTGCAGTACCTTCTCTCTCAGCGTTAACCATCGGCCCCTCATTGGGCATCTTGCTTTTTAAAGGGTTTGTATAAACCGCTCAAACGCTCTCCTTCCCTCCTGTGTTCTTTTATAAACGCCGGCGTGCTCCAGAACTTGGGCAAATACCAGACCAATCTCATCCTGAACAATACGCGTCACATTTTCTTCCGTAATGGAAGCATACTTTTTTCGGATCTCGTCTGCCCAGTCAGCATGTTTTTCAATCATCGCATTGCTGCGAATATCTGCCCCAGATACCAGATACTTCTCCAGGCATTCCATTTCTTCCTTTAGACGGGCAGGAAGCACCGCCAAGCCCATAACCTCGATGAGGCCAATATTCTCTTTTTTAATGTGGTGCAGCTCCGCATGAGGATGGTAAACCCCCAGCGGATGTTCCTGGGTGGTAATATTGTTGCGCAGCACCAAATCCAGTTCAAATTTACCCTCCCGCATCCTGGCGATGGGCGTCACTGTATTATGGGGCTCCCCTTCTGTCTCGGCAAAGATAAAAGCCGCCTCATCCGTATACCCTCTCCACGCATTGAGAATGTGTTCGCCCAGATCGATAAGCCTGTTCTCATCAGCATGGCGAATCCGGATCACTGACATGGGCCACTTGACCACACCGACTTCCACATCCTCAAAACCGGGAATGACATAAGAAGTCTCCACTGGGGCCTTGGCCATTGCAAATTCGTAATGCCCTCCCTGATAATGGTCATGGGTTAAAATAGATCCCCCCACTATGGGCAGATCCGCGTTGGATCCCAAAAAATAATGGGGAAACTGCTTCACAAAATCAAAAAGCTTTCGGAATGTGGAGCGGTCAATCTTCATGGGTACATGCTCCCCGCAAAATACAATACAGTGTTCATTGTAATACACATAAGGAGAGTACTGAAAACCCCAGGGCGCATCATTGACTGTGATGGGAATGATTCTGTGATTTTGTCTGGCAGGATGATTCACCCTGCCCGCGTATCCCTCATTTTCCTTGCAGAGAAGACACTTGGGATAGCCGCTTTGTTTCATCTTTTTGGCGGCGGCGATGGCCTTGGGATCCTTTTCCGGCTTGGAAAGATTAATGGTAATGTCCAGATCTCCATACTCCGTCTTCGTGACCCACTTTCTGTCCCGGCTCACCCGATACCGGCGGATATAATTGGAATCCTGGCTCAATTTATAGTAATAGGCCGTTGCTTCTTCCGGACTCTTCTCATATCGCTTCCAAAACTCTGCCGTCACCTGAGAGGGACGGGGCATGAGACAGTTCATCAGCTTCGTATCAAAAAGATCTCTGTATACCACACTGTTTTCAGCAAACAATCCCTTTTCATAAGCATAATCCAGGATCTCCCCCAGCACCTGCTCGAGATTTATTTCTTCTTCCACCACACTCGGTTCCTGGTATTCGTCCAGCCTCAAAACTTCCAGAATCTGATTCGTGGCATAAATTGCTTCTTCCTGCGGCAACAATCCTGTATCCAAACCATATTTCACCAATTTCGCAATACTGCTGTTGATATTCATTTTCAATTTCCCCCCTCGCAAGTATCCAACTTTCTGGCGCCGTCTCCGATTTCCACCACGTAAAAATCAGCCTTATATCCAATTCTTTCCTGATACTTCTTTCCCACCTGCTCAATAAAGGAATCGATGGCATCATCCTCCACAATGCTGACAGTGCATCCGCCAAAGCCAGCTCCTGTCATGCGGGAGCCAATGACACCCTCCTGTTCCCAGGCGGCCTCCACCAAAGTATCCAGTTCCACGCCAGTTACTTCATAATCATCCCGCAAAGATACATGGGATTCATTCATCAACTTGCCAAACAAAGCGATATCTCCCTGCTGCAAAGCCTGCACCGCACGGATCGTTCTCTGATTCTCATACACTGCATGTCTAGCTCGTCTTATGTTGACCGGATCCGATATGGCATCCTTCACTTCCTCAAACTCTTTCTCTGTCAATTCTCCCAAGTTTTTCACTGGCTTGACCTTCTGGATCTGGGCCAAGGCCGTTTCACACTGGCTTCTTCTCTCATTGTACTTGGAGTCCGCCAGCCCCCTCTTCTTGTTGCTGCTGGCGATAACGATTTTAGCGTGATCCAGCCGGATGGGAGCATATGTATACGATAAATCCGCTGTATCCAGGAAAATGGCATGATCTTTCTTTCCCATGGCCACAGCAAACTGATCCATAATGCCGCAGTTGACTCCATTGAACTGATTCTCCGCTTTCTGAGCCAAAAGGCTGATCTTCACCATATCAACATCATGGCCAAAGCAGTCTTTTAGAATGACACCGGTGAGCACTTCGAGTGACGCGGAAGAAGACAGACCAGATCCATTGGGAATATTGCCGAAATATAAAATATCCAGACCACTGGCAATGGGATACCCCTCCTGCTGAAACGCCCACATAACGCCCTTGGGATAATTGCACCAATCATCTTCTTTTTTGTATACAAATTCGGACGCCGACACAGATACTACCCCCATGGAGGCAAAATTCATGGAATACAGATTCATCTTATTCTGACTGTTTTTCCGGGCTACGGCATACGTGCCAATATTCAGGGCGCAGGGGAATACATGACCACCGTTATAGTCGGTATGTTCCCCAATGAGATTGACACGTCCCGGGGAAAAATACAATGCCGCGTCCCGGCTGTCTCCAAAGACTTCTTCAAACTTTTCAAACAATTCTTCTCTCATTTTTCTTCCTCCAATGGAATCATTTATTTATGTAGTTTTATATCATATGGTTTGATGTTTGTAAATTCCTTTTTCATACGGCCTTCTGTTTCTCCGCTTTTCTGAAAAACTTTCGCAAAACCAGCATTCCTGTCACAGCCAAAACCACTTCCGCAATGACCTGTGCATATGGCAGTCCAAATACGCCAAATAGCGCATTCATTAAAAACAAACCCGGAATTTCAAATATAATTTTTCTAAGAATGGCAAAGAGCAGCGCCTCCCTGCCCATGCCCACTGACTGGAATACGCCCACCGCAATGAAGTCCAGGCATAAGAACGGAAGCGCAATGGAAAATCCCCGAAGCAGATGGGTTCCATACTGAATAATGGATTCATTGTCCATGAACAGCTTGGTGACAAAGCCAGAGCCAAAAAAGAAACATACGGCAATGGCAAGAATAAAGGTGAGAGCCACTTTCATGGCAAATCCCAATGTCTTTTTCATGCGTCCGATATTTCCGCTGGCATACGTATAGCTGAGAAGCGGCATGATTCCCTGGGATAAGCCCATGCTAATCTGCATAGGTACCATATATACCTTCTGGCTGATTCCCATGGCCGCAATGGCATCCGCTCCCGATGCAGACGTGAAATTATTCAAAATGGTGGAGCCCGTCACATTGAGCAGATTCTGAATGGACGCCGGAATTCCCACAGCACAGACTCCCACCACAATCTTTTTCTTCAGAGTAAACTTTTTCGGTGAAATACACACGTAGGTGGATTTCCTCTTCACAAATAATAAGACAAAAAAGTATACACAGGCGACACAATTGGACAAAAAAGTAGCCAGTCCAGCGCCCTCTGCTCCCATATTCAGTCCCCACGGCAGGATAAAAATGGGATCCAGAATCATGTTCAAGAAACAGCCGCTCATGGTTCCAATACTGGCATGAAGCGCCGAACCCTCCGAGCGAACCAAATACGCCATGACCACATTGAGAATAGCCGGAACAGCGCCGCAGGTAACGGTCCAAAACATATATTCCGACGTGGCCTGAGCTGTCTGCTCATCAGCCCCCAACAGATTCAAAAGCGGTGCGCTGAATATGGTACAAAACAATGCCATGAGAAACCCAAAAAACACAGCGCTGTAGAATCCAAACGCCGAGCTCTGGTATACCACATCATATTCCTTTCTTCCCAGAGCGCGGCTCATCATACTGGAGCTTCCCACACCAAACAAATTATTGACCGCATTGAATGCCAACAGTACCGGAGCGGCCAGAGCCACTCCCGCATTTTGAATGGGATCGTTGAGCATGCCCACAAAGTATGTGTCTGCCAGATTATACAGCACCATCACAAGGGAGCTTAAAACCGTGGGAATTGCCAGTGTTGCCACAGCCTTGGGAATGGGATACTGTTCAAACAGCTCTTCTTTTTTTTCGTTTTTCACCTTTTTCCCTCCTTTTGTACTTTCTTTCCCTCCCCTGATCTGCGAGATACCAAAAAACCCACAGATATAATAAGGTGAATGCATGCAACCATGCATTCACCCTACTGCTGTCCCTCCGTTTATGCCAAGCGCCGCAGACATCGCCTGCGGTTCAGACTGCCTTCACATCAAACGAATGCGCCACGCAGGTTCTGGCTTCCTCCAAGCTCTTGAACGTGCCGTCCTTTAACATCTGCACCATCAAATTGCCCAGGGCAGTTCCCTCAATGGGGCCTGCGTAAACGTCTTTGCCGGTATATGCCTTGGTCTTCTGATTGAGATAGTTATCCTGGCAGCCGCCTCCCACAATGTGTAAGCGGGAGAATGTCCGTCCCGTCATTTCTTCAATCTGCCGGATGGTATCCGCATAGCTCTGCGCCAAACTGTTATAAATCACCACCAGAAGCTCTCCAGTACTCTGCGGCACCTTCTGTCCATGATCCGCGCAGTATTTTTTTACCGCCTCAATCATGCTGGCGGGTGCCAGAAAACAATTGTCGTTGACATCCACCATGGAAGGAAATCCATCAGCTTCCTCTGCCATCTGAATCAGTTCGGGAAAGCTGTACTGATGCTCTCCCTGATTCAGCTCTTTTCTCACGCTCTGAAGCATCCAAAGGCCCATAATATTTTTCAGGTAGCGGAAGCGATACTCATATCCGCCTTCATTGGTGAAATTATACTCCTTGCTCTTCATGGAGCAGTCGGCTTCTTTTCTCTCAATACCCATGAGAGACCATGTACCGGAGCTGAGATATACAAAATCGTCATCATTGGCCGGTACCGCCAATACTGCGGAACCCGTATCATGGGTGGCTGGAAGGACAACTTCCAAGTCAAACCCCACACGCTCCCTAATCTCTTTCTTCAGATTGCCTACGACAGTTTTGGGCATATGTAGAGGGCCAAACATACCGGTGGGAATTCCCAGCTTCTCCATCAGCTCAAAATCCCAATCCTTGGTGACTGCATTGACCAGCTGTCCTGTGGTGGCGTTGGTATACTCATTCATCTTCACGCCGGTCAGCAGGAAATTGAAATACTCCGGTATCATAAGGTAAGATTTTGCTTGTTCCAGATATTCCGGATGATCCTTTTTGATGGAATACAACTGATATATGGTATTGAACAGCTGCTTCTGAATCCCGGTTCGCGCGTACAGCTCATCCTCCGAAATCACATCATAAACCAGCTTGTCCACACCCTCGGTTCTGCTATCCCGATACGCCACCGTATCGCCCAGCACCTTGTCATTCTCATCCAAAAGCACAAAATCCACACCCCAGGTGTCGATTCCCATGCTCACCGGCTTCTTTCCGGCATCGCCGCACGCTTTCAAACCATTTACGATCTCTTCAAACAGGCGATCTACCTCCCAGCAGAGATGGCCGTTTCTCTTTACATTTCCGTTTACAAAACGATACATCTCCTCCAGTACAATTTTTCCGTCCTCCATATGCGCCAAAATATGACGGCCGCTGGAAGCGCCGATATCCACTGCTAAATAATACTTCATGGCAATAACCCCTTCGCTTGTTTTTCCGGCATGGCCTTTCCACATTTGGCCGCACCTATATTCACGTTTTTATTGTATTACAGATAAGCCAAAAAAACAAGGTCTATACTTGCAAAAACCACCTTCATTTCCGCCAAGGAAAATATCTTTTGACCCCATCATAGAAATATGCTATGATAAAGTTGCGTGGATGAAGTCTTTCATTTGCTGGTTCTCGGATCTCCCTGCAATCCGGCTCCGCTTTTGAGACATCACCGCGCTATACTTTACGGAAGGAGGAAATCATACGGCATGAGTTCGTAACTCCCACCGTATGATACACAAATTTGGCAACCTATTTAATCGATTTTGAGAACGTGAGATCCGATGGTCTCAGAGGCGTCAATTTTCTTTCCCAGCAGGACACTGTCGTGATTTTTTACAGCAATAACGCGGATACCCTGACCTTTGAGGCCATGGATATGATCATGAGCAGCAAGGCGCAGATCCGCAAATTTAAAATCGCCCGCGGCGGGAAGAATGCTCTTGATTTTCAGCTCTCATCATATCTGGGATTTTTGATCCACGAAAACCTCAATCCTTATTTCTACATCATCAGCAGGGATAATGGATTCCATTACGTCATTGATTTCTGGAAACGAACGTTTCACTATGAGGGCTTTGTGTTCCGCTGTCCCTCCATTGCCGACGGTTATAGCCGTCAGAGACGTTTTGATTCTTCTTCTCAGGCCGAAAAAGAGGCCATCATCCAGGAGCTCAATCAGGAGGAAGAATTGGAGCAGAATGCTCTGGAAGAATCTCCAGCAGAAGGGCAGGAGGCGCAGGAGCACGCGTTTGAAGCAGAGGAAGATGTTTCCCCACTTCTCTGGAGCGGCATAGCGCAGACATCCGCTCCCTATTCCTGGGAATCATCCGCTGCCTTCTCAGATCATTCATCACAGGAAGTGGCCAAGACACTTGTCTTCCCCCAGGAGGCCATACCCACAGCGGAAACGGCAGAAATGACGGAAACACCTGAAATGACGGCCAAAGAAAACGCTGAGACCGATGCAGAAGAAACCGCCGCCGAATCTCCCGATACAGAGGAGCTCACATTGACTCCCAAAGATTTTACAGACGACTCGGAGACAGCGATCAAAGCCTTCCCGGAGGCGGAAACTTTAGTTGCAGCTGAATCTTCAGAATCTTCGCGTCCCGCCAGAAAAGCCCGTCGGGAGCGGAACACGCGCTCCGGTGACAGCAACGCCAGACGCGCAGGGCATAAGGGGCACAGGGAAGCAGATGAGAGCGTAAATGCACTGGAAGCGCTGGCTGCATCTGATGAATCCTCTATTTTGCCTGCTCCGCCAAATTCAGACACTGATCCGGAAAGCATGCCCTCGGAAAATCGTCAGGAAAAGCCTGCCGCCACCAAACGCCGTCAGACACGTCCCCGCAAACCAAATCCAGCGCAGTTGGCGGAAGAATTGCTTCTTCCCCTCTCTTCACCCGTTGTCCAAAAAACTGTGACTCTCACCGGGGAGCTGTGCAGTGAAAAGCAGGCACAGGTGGCTGCTTCTCATTTGATTCACTCCACTGGAAAACAGGATTTTTATCGCAAAATGACGGCATATTTCGGGCAGAAGCATGGCATTGCCGTTTACAATTCTCTGCGCAGTGAATACACAAATATGCGCAAGGCAGATGCCTAACTCCCCCATTCCTTTCTGACAGGGCAGAAAAGGAACCATCACATCAAAAATGCCGCTTCCGGTAGGAAAATATCCTGCCTGGAAGCGGCATTTTTATGGATTCAGATGCTGTTGGCCATCCACTCATGCAGTGGCTGTTTGATTTTTTTTCTGGTAATCTCCACCAAATTCAATTTTGTCATATCCACCACCACCGTGGTCACCGGGTCAGCCCAGGCCATTCGGGATAACTCCTCCAAAAGACTCCTTTTTTTCTCTTCATCCCGCATATTGATGAAATCAATGATTATGATACCAGACAGATTCCGCAGCCGCAGCTGGCGCATGGTTTCCCTGGCTGCCTCCAAATTTATCTTATAAAAGGTCTCATCCAACGGGTGTTTTTCCGATGTTTTTCCCGCCACCGCCCGTCCTGAATTTACATCCACAGCCGTCAGCGCCTCCGTGGGCTGAATCACCAAATAGGCCCCCGACTTGAGCCACACCCGCTGGGAAAGAGCCTCTCCAATGGCCGAATCCACGCCATATGTCTGTCCCAGAGACAAAACCGAATCCTGATAATGCCTAAGCACTGTCTTGGATTCCCCCGCATACTGCGTCCAATAGGATGCAATCTGTTCATACAGCTCTCCGTCATCGGTGATGATCTCATCCAATCCCTCCTGGTCGGTATCCCGCAGAGTCCGCAGATAATCGGGATCTGGAGCATATAAAAGACTCTTTCCCGTGCGAAAGGCAGCAGTTTCCAGTATCGTTCTGTATAGCCCATATAAATGAACCATTTCCTCTTCCACTGTTTTCACCGGTACATCATGGGCATTGGTGCGGACAATGACTCCTGCTTCTTCGCCCAGATACGGCGCAAGAGCGGCACAGACCTGTTCTCTCCACGTTGAATCAGCAATTTTTCTGGAAAATGAAATCCCTTTCTTGCCGCGGATCAGCACAATGTATCTGCCGTTTAGCGACAGAACTGACTCAGCCGTCGGCTCTTTTCCCTTCACGCCAGCCCTGGTGATCTGCACCACGATTTCGTCGTCCTGACAGACCTGTCTGCCATTGGCCGCTTTGCAGAAGACTGGGAGTGGATTTTTTTCCAGGGAATAATAGCACATCTGCCCACCTGCCACTTCCACAAAAGCCGCTTTAATATTCTTCACTATATTGCGCACTTTTCCCACATGAATGGTACCCATGAGACTCTCTTCTTGCGGAAGGCGATCCACGTCCAGCTGTTCCACCTTCCCATCACTCCAGAGAGCGCTGACAATTCCAAAAGGCTTCCTTAATACAATTCTTTTTCTCATCCCATCGCCTCTCCCGCCAATGGCCTGTCAATCTCTTGCCCCGCCTCTTCCATGGAGACAAAGACGCCATTGTTTTCCATATAGAGATCCTGGCGATGAATTTGAAAGGTAAACGGATTCCACTCCCACCCTGCCATATGGTAAAAGGTTTCCATCAGAAACTCCGGTTTCAGATTGTTCACGCTTCCAGCCGCCACCCGCATGGAAATACCGGCCGAGTCCAGAGATAACGAATGGATCAGGGGACGAAGATCCGCTTCCTGCTCCTTTTTTTTGGTCTTTTTCACCACTACCAGAGAAGGCAGCGACGCAAATTCCCTCCACTTCTCCTCCCATAGATGCCAATCCCCTGGCTCATATCCCGGCCGAAATGTGAGACGGTAATCGGCGGCTGCCACCTGACTCATGGCGCTTTTCATCTTGTTGGGAAGTATGCGGAAACTGACAATTTCCACCCCCTCCACCATCACCTCATTGAGCCGCTCCACCATCTCTGCCGAAGAGCCGCAGCTGTTCACCTCAATGTCCAGGTATTCTCCGTCACTGGTGAGGCCCACTCCCAGAGGAGAGGCGAAAGACATAACCGGATGAGGACTAAATCCGCCGGTATAGCAGATGTCCAACTGCGCCCTGCGCAGGGCTTTCTGGAAAAACCGCATCACATCCAAATGCCCCAGAAACTTCATGGAGCCGAATTTCTTAAATTTAATTCTTATTTTCAACGCAGATTCCTCCTTCAAACCGCATGACGCCGCAGCCAGAACACCGCTGGCGGCAGTTGGGCGTCACTTTTCCCTCCTGGGCATTTTTCCACTCTCGTTTCAAAAACGCCTTGGTTACGCCCGTGTCTATGAAATCCCAGGGAAGAATTTCGTTCACATCCCTCTCCCGGTTGTTATAAAAAGCAATGCTGACATTGCACTCGTCAAAAGCCTCCATCCACAGGTCATTGTGAAATGTCTCAGACCAGGCGTCATACAGGCATCCCTTTTCGTATGCTTTCATAATGACCGGCGCCACTCTTCTGTCGCCTCTGGCCAGAACGCCTTCCAGCACCGTCACATCGGCCTCGTGCCAATTATACTTAATGCTCTTATGGTTCAGCTGCTCCCGACAGGCATGATTAACCACTCTGGCCCGATTGAGAAACTCTTCTTTGGTGCACATGGGCGCCCACTGAAATGGTGTGAACGGCTTTGGCACAAAAAACGAAGAACTGGCCACGATCTGCACCCGACCGTTTCTCTGATCCTTGGGGATCTCGTAGTAGCGTCTGGCAATCTTGTCGGACAGCTCCGCAATGCCCCGCATATCTGCCTCCGTCTCCGTGGGAAGACCCAGCATAAAATAAAGCTTTACCCGATTCCAGCCGCCCTGAAAGGCCATGGCCGCTCCCTCCAGGATCACCTCCTCTGTCAGCCCCTTATTGATCACATCCCGAAGTCTCTGGGAACCGGCCTCCGGCGCAAACGTCAGACTGCTTTTCCGTATATCCTGTACTTTTCCCATGACGTCCAGAGAAAAGGCATCAATGCGCAGGGATGGCAGGCTGATATTGATCCTTTGATCCTGAAACTCTTCAATGAGGAATGTCACCAACTCCTCCAGACAGCTGTAATCGCTGGAGCTTAAGGAACTCAGGGAAATTTCTTCGTGACCTGTATTGGCCAGCATGGTCCTGGCCCTCTCCTTAAGGAACTCCACATCCCGCTCCCGCACCGGCCGGTAAATCATTCCCGCCTGACAAAAACGACAGCCCCGAATACAGCCCCTCTGGATCTCCAGAACCACTCTGTCTTGGGTGGCTTTGATAAGGGGCACCACCGGTTTCTCCGGATAATACGTATCCCGCATGTCCACCACCAGTTCTTTCACAATGGTATCCTTGGCATGGGGATTGGTCTTATAAAATCGTTTGATGGTGCCGTCCTCATTATATTCCGTCTCATAAAAAGAGGGCACATACATCCCCGGAAGCTCTGCCGCCTTTTCCAGAAATTCGATCCGGCTGCCTCCGCTTTTTTTATGCTCCTTGTACAAATCAATCAGAGGATAATACTGGGTCTCCCCCTCTCCCATGTAAAACAGATCAAAGAAATCGGCAATGGGCTCCGGATTGTACGTACACGGCCCGCCGCCGATGACGATGGGGTCGTCTTCGGTCCGGTCTTTGGCCAGGAGGGGAATCTTGCTCAGATCCAGGATCTGTAAAATATTCGTATAGCACATCTCGTACTGAATGGTGATCCCCAAAAAGTCGAAACTTTTCACCGGTGCCTGGGATTCCACTGCAAACAGGGGGATGTGCTCCTTTCGCATGATGCGGTCCAAATCAATCCATGGGGAATATACCCGGTCACAGTACACATCCTCTCGGCGGTTGAACATATCATATAATATCTGGATTCCCAGATGAGACATACCGATCTCATACACGTCCGGGAAACACATGACGAAAGAGACATCCACCGCATTCTTATCTTTCATGGCCGCATTTACCTCATTTCCGATGTAACGGGCCGGTTTTTCAATTGTCAGCAGTATTTCGTCACTAAGAGCTAATTTTCTCATTCTTCCTCACATTTCTGCCGCACAGGGCGGCCATCATTTCCTGTCTCAGCGGCATCAGCGCCCACTGAATGATTTAATCTGCATTATTATATCTATTTTGGAGGAGAACATCAAGCACATATTTTACAGAAAGGCTTGACTTGGACTCAACTCTAGGTGTTAAAATAAAGATTGGAGAAAGTCTATTCTGTCAACTGTTGGAGAAAATGGGAATAGTTGCTTTCTTCCAGATTGGAGGTATGGATATGACCATTGCAGAAGTCAGCAAAAAATATGATATTTCGGCGGACACGCTCCGTTATTATGAGAAAATCGGCCTGCTTCCCCCGGTTCCCCGGACCAAAAGCGGCATCCGCAATTACGATGAAGCTTCCTGCTCATGGATTGAGTTGATGAAATGCATGAGAAAGGCCGGTGTTCAGATTGAAGCGCTGATTCAATACGTCAAGCTTTTCCAGGAGGGGGACGCCACCCTGGATGCCCGAAAGGAGCTCCTCATCGGACAGAGGGAACAGTTATCCCGTCGTATCGCTGATATGCAGGAATCTCTGGCTCTGCTGAATTACAAAATACAGCGCTATGAGCTGGGGCTGATGGCATCCCGCAAACCCGTCGTGTCCTCCCCGGAATCAGCCACCCATGGAGCGGATTTACACGGCGCGCACCACCGTCCCATGGATCAGGAAAGGAGTTAATGATAATGGAAATTGCCAATAAAACCTTTGATCAGGAGCGTTCTTTGTATCATCTGCAAAACGCCTCTGTTTCCAACTGTACCTTTGCCGGCCCGGCGGACGGAGAATCTGTCTTGAAGGAGTGTCGGCATATCGCCGTAGATGGATGCCGTTTTTCTCTGCGTTATCCCCTATGGCATGCAAAGGATTTTTCCCTCACCAATTCATCCATGGATGAGCTCACCAGAGCGCCCATCTGGTATGCCGCAGACGGAATCATTAAAAACAGTACCATCCATGGCATTAAATGTCTACGGGAATGTGATCGGGTTCGGATTTCCGCCAGCCATATTGTTTCTCCGGAGTTTGGTTGGAAATGCCGTCATATTTCAGTGGAGACTTCCGATGTGGAATCAGAATATCTATTTCTGGAAACCAGCCATTTGTCTGCTGACCATCTCCAGATGAAAGGAAAGTACTCCTTTCAGTATACAAGCGACGTACATATCAAAGATTCCGTTCTGGATACCAAAGACGCTTTCTGGCACAGCCATAATGTGACAGTGGAAAATTCCGTGGTCAAAGGCGAATATCTGGGTTGGTTCTCTGATGGTCTTACCTTGATCAACTGCTCCATTTCCGGAACCCAGCCCCTTTGCTACTGCAAAAATCTGAAGCTGATCAATTGCACCATGGAGGGTACGGATTTGGCCTTTGAGTATTCTGATGTGGAGGCTGATATCCGCGGGCATATCCTTTCGGTAAAGAATCCACGTTCTGGTCTCATCATCGCCGACAGCGTGGGGGAAATCATAGGCGAAGATCCTGTCATGGAGTGTACGGGATCTGTGGTTCTGCGCAAGGATAGAACCTCTTGTTAGCCCCCGGCGCACCATTTCCAAACAAGCTTGCCATTCCCGCAGATTGTGACAGGCACTGAAATCAACAAACCGCAGCGGCAGGGAAACGATGCCTTGGCTCCTTTACCTGCTGCTGCGGCTTATTTTTTCAGCTGCTCTCCACCGGATCCAAACCGGCTTTTTCCAGTGTTTGATTAATGAAGTTTACCATGTCCTCCTTCGTCATCATACCCGGATAGTATCCGTACAAGGTACCGTCCGGCACTATAAAAAACGTAGCTGGCAGAGAATAGATCCCATATGTGCCAAACAGCTTTCCGTCCCGATCCAATATGGTTGGGTACGTATAGCCATTTTCGCTGAGAAATTCTTTTACTGCCTCCTCTGATTGCTCCTGGGTATTGGGATTTTCTTCAGTAGCCGGAGACGCGGCCCCCAAAATGACCACATCTCCTGTGTTCTCTCCCAATTCCTCATACAATTCCTGAATATCTCCCATTTCCTCCACACAGTAGCCGCACCATGTGGCCCAAAAATTTAAGAATACCACTTTTCCCCGATACTGTGCCAGGGAGTGCGTCTGTCCAAACTGATCTTGATAGGAAAACTCGGGAGCTGCAATAATGGGCCGCCCGTCTGCATCTGTCTCCACGGCGTCTTCCTCTCCGTCTTTGCTTTCCCCCTCTGCATCATCCCATCCTTCTGTCTCATCCGCTGTCTGGGAGGAATTGTCTGCATCGCTTTTTGAAGCGTCCTCTTGAATGGCCTGCCCCACTTGGCCGCTTCCATCGCTGCCCAGGCGGGAAAAATAACCGGTTACGGCATTCATCCATCCGGTGATCATCATAATACCCATGAAAATCATCAGCACCCCTCCGATCTTCACCGTATACGAGACCACCTTCTGATGGCGTCTAAAGAGTTCCAATAAACTTCCCGTAAACAGTCCCACCGCCAAGAATGGTATCACAAATCCCAAAGTATACACTCCAATGAGAACAAGTCCCCAGACCGCCGACTCCGACGACGAGGCCATCAGCAGGACACTGGCCAAGGCCGGTCCCACACATGGAGTCCACGCAAAACTGAATGTAAATCCGAATACAAGCGCCAGCAAAGGATTCATACGATCCTGTCCAAATCTCAGATGAAAACGGTGTTCCCCAGAAAGGAGCCGACTTTTCCATATACCCAGCTGGTAAATCCCGAATCCCACCACCAGCACACCGCCCACAGCGGAAAAAATCCTCCTGTTTTCATTGAAAAATTGGCCAAAAGAAGTAAATCCCAGCCCCAGCAGAAAAAACGCAAAGCTGATGCCCATCACAAAAAACAGAGTGTGCAGCAGTACTTTTGCCTTTCTGTAATGAATGCTACCATCCTCTTCCACTGTCTTGGCCCCTCCGGACAAATATCCGATATACAAGGGGACCAGCGGCAGCACACAGGGGGAGAAAAAGCTCAAAATCCCCTGCAGAAATACCGTCATCGCCGACACGGATTCCTGTAGTGTAAGTCCCATAGTTCCTCCTCTTTCCATAATAATCAAGACTTTAACCAAGGCGCCGGGTAAAACCGCCAAAAGCGAAAGTCCCATATGGATTTCATTATAAAAGGAACCGTTTCATTATGCAAGTGTCAAAAAGGCATGGCACGATGCATCTTTGATGCGGCTTACCAGGTCAGTCCAAATCCATAGATGTATTGGCTGCCATCGCTGTCCTGATAGGCATACGTCATACCATCTTTCATATACTTTGCCTTATCATAGCCGGGCACATCGTTGGGACTGGCACAGATGCCGTTTTCATCCACGGCAATGGCCGCGTCTGAACCTGGAAGGGTAATGGGGAGTTTCCCCTTGGGATTCGCCCTTCCGCTGATCACATCCATGGCTGCCTGTCCAAAGGTGCAGAATCCCACCGTCAGCGCATCGGCCAAGGGCTCCACATTGGTC
>CAJFUP010000148.1 GCA_904420225.1 uncultured Lachnospiraceae bacterium | reverse complement strand
GAGCGAGGGTATCGGCGAGGATGTTCTCAGCATCGAAGGTATCCAGAAGATTAGTGACTATGAGATGACTGTGGTAACCGATGGCTTTGACGCCACCATGATTTATCAGCTGGGCATTCCGATTGCTCCTCTTCACTATTACGGAGATGAGTCCAAGTACGATTATGAGAATAATCAGTTTGGATTTGATAGAGGCGACCTGAGCGGTGTTGAAGATAAGACGGCAACTCCTCTGGGAGCAGGTCCCTACAAGTTTGTAGAGTACTCCAACAAGATCGCGTATCTGGAAGCCAATGAGAATTACTACAAAGGCGCGCCCAAGACTCAGTACGTTCAGTTTAAGGAAGTTCAGTTTGCGGATATGATTCCCGGTGTGGATAACGGAACACTGGATATCACTATGCCCGACGGAACCAAGGATAACATGGAGCAGATCGCAGGCTATAACAGCAACGGCGAAGTGACCGGCGATAAGATGATGACCAATTCCGTTGATTTCCTGGGATATGGTTTTGTAGGTATCAATGCCAACAACGTCAATGTGGGCGGAGATCCGGCTTCTGATCAGTCCAAGGATCTGAGAAAGGCCATCGCGACTGTCCTGGCCGTATACCGTGATGTTTCCATCGATTCCTACTATGGAGAAGCGGCTAGTGTCATCAACTATCCTATTTCCAATACATCCTGGGCAGCTCCTCAGCCTTCCGATGCAGACTATGAGGTGGCTTACTCCACAGATGTGGACGGTAATCCCATCTACACAGACGATATGTCAGCAGAAGAGAAGTACGATGCTGCTATCCAGGCAGCTCTGGGCTTCTTTGAGGCAGCGGGCTATACTGTGACAGACGGCAAGGTAACAGCGGCACCGGCAGGCGCATCCATGGAATATGAGGTAATGATTCCTGCCGATGGAAAGGGCGACCATCCGTCCTTCGCTATCCTGACAGATGCCAGCAACGCTCTGGCAGAGATCGGATTTACTCTGAGAGTAAACGACCTGTCTGACGGCAACATCCTCTGGGATGCCAACAACGCAGGAACCAATCAGCTTTGGGCAGCGGCCTGGGGCGCTACACCGGATCCGGATATGTATCAGATCTATCACAGCACCAATATCGTAGGCAAGGGAGGAACAAACTCCAATAACTATGGTATCGCTGACGCGGAGCTGGATGAGCTGATCATGCAGGCAAGACAGAGCGATGATCAGTCTTACCGTAAGGCAGCTTACAAGCAGTGTCTGGACATCATCCTTGACTGGGGGGTTGAAGTACCGATCTACCAGAGAAAGGATATCACACTTGTCAGCGCTGAGCGTGTAAACACAGATACAATCGTGAAAGATATGACACCATTCTACGGATGGGATGCTGAAATCGAGAAGATCGAGATGAATTAATCGCGTAGAACATGTCTTGGTTGAGCCCATCGCGCGGTATGCGCCGGTGGGCTCAATTGTTATAATCCCTGGCCGTGGCAGGCTCTCCATTCTGGCAGCAGGACAGAGGATAAAACAAAAGAATAGGAGTGGAAAAATGCGGAAATTTATAATTAAGCGATTGCTGATCAGTATCGTGATCCTGTTTTTTGTTGGCATGATAGCTTATCTCCTGATGCGCTGTATGCCTGCCGATTATGTGGAACAAATGGCGCGGGAGTTGTCCATGAGACCGGGATCCAAGAGCTTTGATGAGTGGAAAGATCAGCTTTATCAGGCGTATGGTATGAATCAAAATATTATTGCGGGATATTTTACGTGGCTCAGCAATGCGGTGGTCGGTAATTTTGGGGATGCCTGGTCCCGTCCCGGTCAGACTGTAATCCAGGTATTCAACAGCGTAATTTGGTATTCCTTTGCGCTGGGGGCAATTTCTTTTATTCTTCAGATCGTTATCGCGATCCCATTGGGTATTGTTGCGGCAAAGAAACAGTACAGCAAGACCGATTATGTGGTATCGTTTGTGGCTCTTTTGGGTATTTCTCTTCCCACATTCTTTTTGGCAACACTTTTGAAATGGATTTTCTCCGTTAAGCTGGGATGGCTGGATTTGTTTGGTATCGTAGGACGGAATTATCAGCAGCTCAGCACATTCGGAAAGATTATGGATATGGGTGCGCATATGATTCTTCCTGTAATTACATTGACTGTCGTCAGCATCGGTAGTCTCATGCGTTATACGCGTACCAACATGTTGGAGGTCTTGAATTCGGATTTTATTCGTACCGCGAGAGCAAAGGGACTTTCGGAGAAGCGTGTCATCAATTACCACGCATTCCGCAACACTTTGATTCCGGTCGTTACCATATTGGGAGGCTCTCTGCCCAGCCTGTTTGCGGGCGCTCAGATCACAGAGACGCTGTTCCAGATTCCGGGTATTGGCTATACCTCTTATGAAGCGATTATAGCCGGTGATATCCCGTTTGTTATGTTTTATATTGTATTTCTTGCAGTTTTGACACTTTTGGGTACGCTGATTGCCGACATTCTATATGCTGTGGTGGATCCGCGTGTCAGAATCCAATAGAACAGGAGGGAGGACAAATCGATGGCGAATAATGAAAATACCAATGAAACAAAGCGTCTGGATGACGAGCGGAGAGTCCGTGTCCTGTCTCCGGGAATGCTGGTCTTTAAGCGGTTCACCCGAAACCGTTTGGCTGTGGTGGGAAGCATCATCATTGTGGCAATGTTTATTTTCTCTTTTATCGGAGGCGTTCTGAGTCCTTATGAGGAGGATCAGGTATTCCGTACCACCACCATGGAGTCCAAAACCTACGCCGGTGTCCGTGAAAACACCGACTTCCTATATACGGACGCCGATGGCTCGGAGCTTCCGGCTCTGGCCAAGACGCAGGCTATTCTGGCCATCAACAATGGCGATGAAAGCTTTGAGTCTCAGGGTGTCACATACAGCCTGATTAAAGAAAGCGATGAGTGCTACCGCGTGGTGGAGATGACCCCGGTGGCCAACGTGACGACACTGGGAACCATATCCTCTTTTGTACCTGTGGAAGGAGCCAATGTTTCAGAGGAACTGGAAAGCGCATTTGAGGAGGCGCTTCAGAATGAGGAAACCTCCTTTGAGCTGGACGGGACCAATTATTATATCGGCGGCAGCGGCCGTATGCTGACGCTTTCAACCACACAGGATCTCTGTCTTATCAATAAGTTGGTATTCAGCGCATATTCCGCAGACACTGTGCTGGGCTATGATTTCCAGGTGGCGGCCGAACGCGCTATGATCAATGGAGATACGGAGTTTACAGTCAATGATACCCAGTACAGGGCGGAGATTGATGAGGATACATTCAGCGCGGTATTCTATGAGGTGGATGGCGGAAGTGAGACGGAGTATGCCATGGCATCCCATTTTACTGTAAACGCAGTTGCCAGCAACGTATTTCTTTCCATTGATTTCAAGAATCGCGTACAGGAAGCAGTGAACAACGAAGAAAGCAGTTTTGAATTTCCGGATGCTGAGGGGAATATGGTGGAGTATACAGTTGCCAGGAATAACACAGAATATACCATCAGTACCTTACAGGAGATCCAGGTTAATAATAATTATGAGTCTCCTTCCGCGTCCCACTGGCTGGGGACCGATGGAAACGGAATGGATATTCTGACACGACTGATGTATGGCGGAAGAGTTTCTCTGCTCATTGGATTCCTGGTTGTGATTCTGTCAGCCCTCATTGGCGTGGTGTTGGGCGGACTGGCCGGATATTTCGGCAAGTGGCTGGACAATCTGATCATGCGTCTGGTGGATATTTTCAATTGTATTCCAGCTATGCCTGTATATTTGATTTTGGGTTCCATCATGGACTTTGCCAAGGTCGATCCCAGGCTTCGTATTTGGCTTTTGATGGTAATCCTCTCCGTGCTCAGCTGGCCGGGAATCGCCCGTCTCACCAGAGGACAGATTCTTTCCCTGCGTGAGCAGGAATTCATGGTGGCTACAGAAGCCACAGGAATCCGTGTCAGCAAGAGGATCTTCAAGCACCTGATTCCCAATGTTATGCCGCAGCTGATTGTATCCTGTACCATGAGCTTGGGAAGCGTGATCCTCATGGAGGCTACGCTGAGCTTCTTGGGACTGGGTGTTAAGTTCCCGTACGCTTCTTGGGGAAATATGATTACAGCGGTCAACGATATGTATGTCCTTAGGTCCTACTGGTTTGTATGGATTCCGGCCGGTATCTGCATCATCCTGACGGTACTTGGCTTCAACTTTATTGGAGACGGTCTGCGTGATGCGTATGACCCGAAGATGAAAAGGTAGGTGAGCGTCTTGGCAGGAAAGAAAAATACAGATTATATATCGGCGAAGGAGTCGCGCCGTATTTCCAAAGAAAACAGAAAGATTACGGAAAAGTATGAGAAAATGCGGAACAGAAAAAATGTTCCCAGAGAAGAATACATCACAAAGATGAAGAATCCCGACAATGTTGTGGAGTTCGATAACCTGCATACGTATTTCTTTACGGATGTGGGTGTGGTGAAATCCGTGGACGGCGTTACCTTTGATGTTCCCCAGGGTAAGACTGTGGGCGTGGTGGGGGAATCCGGATGCGGAAAATCCGTCACCAGTCTTTCTTTGATGCAGCTGGTTCAGCGTCCCCAGGGGCAGATCGTGGAGGGAAGCATCCGCTTTAATACCGGGGCTGAGGTCTATGATATTGCCAAGACGCCCACATCTGAGATGCAGAAGCTGCGCGGAAACCAGATGTCCATGATATTCCAGGAACCCATGACCAGCTTAAATCCCGTTTTCCGCATCGGTGCTCAGGTGGATGAAATTATTGCTCTTCATAATAAGACCATGTCCAAAGAAGACGTGAAGAAGCGTACCATTGAGATGCTGAAAATGGTCGGTATTGCCAATGCCGAGGGCGTATACCAGATGTATCCCCATGAGCTGTCCGGCGGTATGCGCCAGAGAGTTATGATTGCCATCGGCTTGGCCTGCAATCCCCGTCTGATCATCGCTGATGAGCCAACCACGGCTCTGGATGTGACCATTCAGGCGCAGATTTTGGATTTGCTTCGGGATCTGAAAGATAAGATTAACAGCAGTATCATGCTGATCACCCATGATTTGGGGGTGGTGGCAGAGATGGCGGATTATGTGGTTGTTATGTATGCTGGCCGTATCATCGAGAAGGGAACGGTTCATGAAGTATTCCATGATCCCCGTCATCCTTATACCATCGGCCTCATGAACAGCAAACCAGTGGTGGGAAAGAAGATGGACCGCTTATACAGCATTCCCGGAAAGGTGCCCAATCCTGTGGATATGCCGGATTACTGCTATTTCCGCGATCGCTGTGATCATTGTACAGACGAGTGCAGCGGCCCCTATCCCGGTGAGGTACAGATTACACCGACCCATGTGGTATCCTGCTACCGCTGTCAGGAGATAAAAAGGGAGGAGATATAATTATGGCAAAGAAACAAGCAACCCCGTCCTTTACTCCCATCAAGCATGATGACCAGAATATTCTTGAGGTAAATGGCCTGAAGAAGTATTTCCCCATAAAAGGAAACGTATTTTCCAAGGAAAAAGGCTATGTAAAGGCAGTGGACAATGTAAGCTTTAATATTAAGCGCGGTACCACCATGGGTCTGGTGGGCGAATCCGGCTGCGGAAAGTCCACCACTGGACGTACAATTCTTCGTCTCATTGAAAAGACAGATGGACAGGTACTTTTCAATGGAAAAGAGATTTTTGATCTGGATAAAAAGGAAATGCATAAGCTCCGCCAGAAGATGCAGATCATTTTCCAGGATCCTTATTCCAGTCTTTCTCCCCGTCTTCCCATCGGCGAGATCATCGGCGAAGCGGTGAAGGAACATAACCTGGTACCCAAGAATGAGTACAGCGACTATGTGGATCAGATCATGGAAAACTGTGGTCTTCAGCCTTACCACAAGAGCCGTTATCCCCATGAGTTTTCCGGCGGACAGAGACAGAGAATCTGTATCGCCAGAGCTTTGGCGTTGAATCCAGAGTTCATCGTCTGTGATGAGCCGGTTTCCGCCCTGGATGTATCCATTCAGGCACAGATTATCAATCTTTTGAAGGATCTGCAGGAGAAATTCAATCTCACGTACTTGTTTATTTCCCACGATCTGTCAGTGGTGGAATACATCTCCGATACGGTGGGTGTCATGTATCTGGGCAGCATGGTGGAGTACGGAAGCAAGGAAGATATTTTCCGTGAGCCGCTTCATCCTTACACCAAGGCGCTGTTCAGCGCCATTCCCGTTCCGGATCCAGACGCCAAGATGAATCGAGTGGTGCTTCAGGGAAGCATCCCTTCCCCGGCCAATCCGCCCAGCGGCTGTAAGTTCCACACAAGATGTTCCCAGTGTATGGAAAAATGTAAGAAAGAGGCGCCGGAAGCCATCGATATGGGTAACGGTCACTATGTGGTATGCCACTTGTATGACGATCTGAAAAAAACGGGACATAAGGCGGCAGGACAGAAAGAGTCAGATACTGCAAAGGAGTAATGGTACGGGACAGTATGCGTTCTGATTTATAATTGGGTACGCGGTCTGATGTGGGCCGCCGCAATTGGGGGAGCAGAAAATGCGCCCCTTTTTGCGTATCCGCCCTGGAAAGCGGCGGGAAAGGTTTGGTGAAAGTAGAATGGCAGAAGAAAATAAGTGGATGGAAAAGGAACAAGATTTGGACGGCGACCTGCCTGGCGCAGATGGGGAATTGGATGAAACCACCCGGATCGCGGATATGAATGTGGAAGGAATGCCCTGGTACCGAAAAGCGGAGCCTCTTTATCCCGATAGCGGCCTGCCAAAGACAGAGATGACAAAAAAAGAGGCGTTTCGCTTTACGGTGTCGGCCACACTGGCAGGTCTTCTTGTGGGGCTGATTTTGGTGGGAGCTTGCGCGATATTTATTTTGTTTTGCACCCATGTATGGCTCCGGTAGCGCTTGTCATTTTCTGGATGTTTTGTTACAATACAAACATGCGTAAATCTGTTTTCCCAAGGCGGTGCAAAAAGATGGTCCGGCCAACGGCCGCTGGTGGGGAAAATAAAAGAGGAAAGAAAGCGGACCGAGACAGGAGCCTGATATGAAGAAAAGGAAGAAACGGCATTCAGGCGTGGGCAGTATTTATGTCCTGATTGCACTTATGATAGTCACCGCCGTGTTCACCGGTGGTATATTGGGATGGCTGATTTGGTATGGCATCAGCGGCGGCGTGTCAAAACCCAGGGAGACAGAAGCCCCTCCCACAGAGGCCAGCACACAGCAGGGGACGGCAGACCAGGGGGATGATGAAGAACTATTGCCCAACAGTGAGATTCCAGGCGCCAATCAGCAGCTGATGCTGATTCCCAATGGCGATATGGTGGTGATGCATGAGGGAAATATGGGATTCACCATGGAAGCGCCCGGCAATTGGCAAGAGCGTGTGGTAAGCCGTTATGTGGATGAGCTGAACGCCACCAGCCTGGTATTTTATGAAAAGGCCAACATGACACAAGAGGGCGCCGATGAGCAGCAGGGCGTTTTGTTTACCCTGGTGGAATATAAGACCACGGAAGCAGCAGTTCCAGAGGGGGATAATATCCGGGTGCTCAGGGAAGCGGATCCTCTGGAAAATATCACGGCCGTGGTGGCGGTGATTCCCCAGGAACCTGTGTATGCCCAGGAACTGTCAGAGCCATATCTGGCCATGGAAAATCAGGTGGAGAACGTTCTGGCCACATTTGCCTGGGAGGATAAAGGGGAGGATATCCCTTATGAGCTGTCAGAAGGCGTTACCATATCTCTGCCCTACTATTGGGAAGGCCGCTTTGAGGCGGAAAGGGTGGAAAATGAGGCACTTATGGATGGCGTCACCGCCACAGTGTACCAGTTTTATGAGACAGAAAACCGCGCTGCTGGAGGCGGATTGCTGATGCGGCTCGCTGTTCACGAGGCAGATCAGGATGTCAGCGCTTTGGAGGGATATGAGGGAGAGGCGGCTCAGATCCCTGCCAACGGAGAGACCCCTGCCCTGACGGTTTCATGGTTTTCACAGGAGGGACAGTACCCGGAAGGCGATGATGATTTGGCTTATGCATATCTGTATCTGTCCACCAGCCTTCCATGGATTTTGGAACATGGGATTACTGTGGAAGAGCCGCCGGAGGAGACTACGGAAGTACCCACCACTCCCGCACCCACTCCCGCGCCCACGGCACCGCCGCCGACTGCTCCTCCGGAGACGGAGCCGCCCGCTACAGAGCCTTCCACGCCCCAGCAGACCACAGCGCCGGAGACGGCGCCGGAAGTGCCGGAAGCGACAGAACCTTCTGTGCCTCCTGAGACGGATCCCCAGCAGACCCCGGCTGAGACGGCTCCCGCCGAGACAGAGCCGTCCTCCCCGGAGGCATGAGAAAGCATACAGATGTACAAAAAAAGAGGGTACTGGCAGGTACTCTCTTTTTCTTTCCCATAAAAGCTTTTGTGGGGATCGGTCCGGTCCTCAGCTGTCTTTTCGGCGAAATAGGCGTTTGCGCTTTCGCGGCTTTGGGGCTTGGGCGGCGGCGGCTTCACTGCGGTCCTTTTGGTACTGGCGGATGGTTTCGTCCAGCTGTTTAAACCGACTTTCTTCGGCTTCCTCTTTCAGACGCATGAGATAGTCCATTTCTTTTAGGATTTTCTCGCTCACCTGCCCAGAGATGCAAGATCCCATCTGCTGTCCCAAAAGTTCCGTATTTGCCCGGATGGCCTGGGATACGATATCGTTCATGATCAGCTGAAACTGCATCATTCGCTCCTCCTGGGAGGCTGGAGAGGAAGAACGATTTAAGGAGATGACATTGGAGGGCTCCTCCGATTCTTCCTGCTGGTCTTCTTCCGGGGATTTTTGTGACGCGGCGGGTTCCTCTTCGGCCAGTGCGCGCCGATTCATTTCTTCCGAGAGAACAGCCAAAAGCCCAAATTCTTCTTCATTGATATCCTTGAGTTTTGGCAGGAGCATTTTCACGGCTTTCAGCTGATAGCCATTTTCTTTCAGTTCCTTTATCTGCTTAAACATTCGTATATGCTCTTCTGTATAATACCGATGTCCCATTTCGTTTCTTGGAATGTCCAGCTGAAGCTCCTCCTCCCAATATCGGAGTACATGGGCTTCCACGTTTACTTGCTTGGAAGCATCGGAGATCATATAGCGTGTCTCGCTCATAAGTGCAGTTTCCCCTTTCCTCTATGTCCGGCGGCGTCTGCGTCGGCAGACATGCCCGTTTTTGCATGGATTACCGGTTATTCTTATTATAACAGAACTGGATGGGGATGCATTGGGAAACCATCGACAAATAAGGCCCCGGTCTGTGGCGACCGGAGCCGAAAAAAATCAGAACCGCCCGCTTTATGATACCACCAAAGGCATCTGCACCAGATAGAGGTACATCATCATATAGTGACAAAAACTGCCTGCCATGACGAACAGGTGGAAAATCTCGTGGCTTCCAAAATATTTATGCCGGGAATTAAATATGGAAAGCTTCAGGGCATATATGATGCCGCCCACTGTATAGAAAATTCCTCCCCCCAATAGCCAGAAAAAAGCGGCCCGGGGAAGATTGGTCCACAGTTGTCCCAGGGCAAAGACGCAGAGCCAGCCCATGCCGATATAGAGCACGGATGAAATCCATTTGGGACAGTATATCCAGAAGGCTTTCAGCAGAATGCCACCCAGAGCCATGGCCCATACCGCCAGGCAGAGCGCGGTGCCTGTGGAAGGCTTTAGGGCGATGAGGCAAACCGGCGTATAGGTGCCCGCGATGAGAATGGAGATCATCATGTGGTCTGTTTTTTTCAAAATTTTGTTGGCGTGAGGGGACAGATCGAAGGTGTGGTAGCATGTGCTGGCGGCATAAAGAAGAACCATACTGCACATAAATAGCAGCATAGAAACCGCATACACAGGTTCTGGATGCCGGATGGCTCTGGCCAAAAGCGGCCCCATGCCCACGGCAGCCATGATCATGCCTATGAAATGGGTAGCGGCGCTGCCGGGATCTTTCACATGAAATGTTCGGCTGCTTTTTCTGGTAATGGATGTATCCATAAACATACCTCCTTTTGTGATGATGCCGGAATCAAAACGTTGTTGATTCTTTTCATATTTTTGACGGATTCCAGGGGCAAAATTCTCTTGCAAGTAAGCTTGCGTTTGATGCCTATCTTATGATCTTGATACTTATATTATATAACATAGTATCAAAAACTATGTGTTGAGATAATAATACTTCACAATAAGGAGCGTGTCAAGGAGTTTATGGTTTTTTAATCGAGTCAAGGAAGCTCTCTGCTTCCCATTCACCCTACAAAAAACCCGCCTATGCCGAGACAGCGTAGGCGGGGAGCCGCAAATAGATAACAGTATTTCTTTGTCCGAAGGCATCCCTGCCCATGGTTCAGAGGAAAGCTCACTGGGTCACCGCAATGACTTCCACTTCGCAGAGAACATCTTTGGGAAGTGACTTCACAGCCACGCAGGAGCGGGCTGGCTTTCCGGTAAAATACTGAGCATATACCTGGTTAAAGGCGGCAAAATCAGCCATATCCGCCAAGAAGCAGGTGGTTTTTACCACGTGGGTAAAATCAGTTCCCGCCTCGGTCAGGATTGCCCCGATATTGCGCATAACCTGCTCTGCCTGCTCTGTGATGGACGACCCCACCACCTGGCCTGTCTGAGGGGAAAGCGGCACTTGTCCGGAAGCAAATAACAGATTTCCAGCCTGTATGGCTTGGGAATAAGGGCCAATGGCAGCAGGCGCGTTGGAAGTATAAATGGTTTTCATTTTCGAGACTCCTTTCATTTTTAAGATGCCGTTTCAATGGACTGCCGTCAATGCGGCAGGCCGGAGCTGACTGCCAGCAGGCTGGCCGCGGCAATAACCTGAATCACAAGGATGGCAGGAATCCCCGCTGTGAAGGAAAGATGTCTTGTTTTATGGCGAAAAAGATACATGGCGGCCAGGGCGCCCATGCTTCCGCCCAAAATAGCAGAAAGAAACAGCGTGCGTTCCGAGATTCGGTATGCGCCCATCTTGGCTCGGCGTTTGTCTATGCCGAAGAGAGCGAAGGCAATCAAATTGATCAGAATCAAATAGCAGATACCGATGGTAGTCACGGCAAATAGTCCTCCTTTGTGCCTGGATTGTCCAAAACTGGCATCAAAGATATTATACACAGCCGGACCGCAAAGGGCAAGTCTCAATCCAATTGTGAATATAGCATGAACGTAGTATTTCAATTTTTTTATTTTTCCCCGATTTTGCGCTATAATGGGAGCGATATGGAGGAAAAATCATGTTGGAAGAGTTGGAAGCATGCCAGCGCAGACAATACCCGGCCTCCTGTGTCTGGAAAGTACAGGTGGAGGATCAGAATGCGCTCAGGGCAGAAGTGGTTTTGGCGAATTTAGTGGCGGAATATATGGGATTGGAAAAGCTGGTGCGTCTGGTGAAGGAAAGTCAGGCGCGGTATGTTTCTGTATTAATTTGGGACTGTGACGATATGCAGGCCCTCCAGGCAGTTACAGGCCGTCGGGAGAAGCCGCGGCGCGTCACGGCGCAGGAAGTAATCACTTGGTTTCAGGCAAACTGGCTGGATTTGCGCTATATGAACGAACGTATGGAAACCTGCGGCGGAGCGGTGACTCGCCTGGATTTCAAGGCAATGTGATAAAAGGAAAGGCTTGCTTTTTCATGGGAATAATACTATAATAACCCTAGCAAAAAGGAAGGAAATGAAGCATAAGGAGGCATGAAAAATGAAGAAAGCAGCCATTTTCATATTGAGCCTGTGCCTGATCCTGGCGCTTGGTGCCTGTGGCAATGACGGTTTATACAAGGCCCCCACTGCGGAAGCTACCCAGGCGGAGACACTGCCCGGAGACGGACAGGAGTCGGCAGCTTCGGGGGAGGGAACGGATACTGCGGTCAGTGACGAAACGGCGGCGACGGAAGTGGAACCCTCCTATGAGGTACAGGATGTGGATTCCCATGTGATGTATGTTACTGCGGATACCCAGCTGAATGTGAGGAAAGGGCCATCTACGGATACAGAAAGCGTATATGCTTTGAACCGAGGGGATAGAGTGACTGTGACAGGGGTTTCCGGCGATTGGTCACGGATCGATCTAAACGGAGAACCCTATTTCGTGAAAACAGAATTTTTAAGTGATGTTCAACCGGTGGCGGAAGCGCCGGTTGATTCTGTATCAACAGGTCATGTGGTATGTATTGATCCCGGACACCAGCAAAGCGGCATTTCGGAACAGGAACCCAACGGTCCCGGGTCCACCGTTATGAAAGCAAAACTGGCCACAGGTACGACGGGAGTGGCCACGGGTAAGCCGGAGAGTGAGCTGACGCTGGAGGTTTCTCTCAAACTGCGGGATGAGCTGCAGGCCAGAGGATATCAAGTGGTAATGATTCGTGAGACCCAAGACTGCCCGGACAGCAATGCGGAGCGGGCCATGACAGCCAATGAAAGCGGAGCGGAGATTTTTGTGCGGATCCACGCCAATGGCTCCGATGATCCCAGTGTCAATGGGGCGGTGTGCTTTGCGCCGTCGGCATCCAATCCCTATGTGGGCTCCATGGCGGAAGATTGTCAAAATCTGTCCCGTCTGGTGGTCAATGGCCTGTGTGCTGCCACGGGGGCCCAAAATTTGGATATCCAGCTGACAGATGATATGTCCGGCATCAATTGGTGCCAGATTCCCGTCACCATCGTGGAGATGGGGTTCATGACCAACCCCACAGAGGATCAGAACATGTCAGATCCCGCTTACCAGGATAAAATGGCGCAGGGAATTGCCGACGGAATTGATGCTTATTTCGGCTGACATTGGGGCTTTGCTGGTAACGTCTGGAGAAAGCCAGGCGGTATAAGGGGTCAGTCAGGAGTTTGTCCTGTTGGACGGTACTGGCAGGTGCAGCGAACAGCCTCCTGCCATCCGCTGTAGTAACGGTTTCGAGCCTCCTGGCTAATTTTGGGATAAAATACGGTATCCAGCCGATTATTTCGGCGGAGCGCCTCCCGTGATTCCCAGAACCCGGTGGCTAATCCAGCCAGATAGGCGGCGCCCAGGGCAGTGGTTTCCCGGATGACGGGACGCTTCACCGGGACGCCCAGCATATCGCTCTGAAACTGCATCAACAGATTATTTTCCACGGCTCCGCCGTCTACGTTCAGTTCCTTCAAATCGATGCCGCTGTCCTTTGTCATGGCGATGATGATATCTTTTGTCTGATAGGCCAGAGAATCCAGTGTCGCCCGGATGAAGTGGGCCTTGGTGGTTCCTCTGGTGAGCCCAAAGACAGCCCCTCTGGCGTGGGGATTCCAATAGGGTGCGCCGAGACCGGTGAAAGCGGGAACCAGATAGACGCCCTGACTGTCTTCCACCTGGGAAGCTGCTTGTTCGCTTTCGGGAGCAGTGCGGATGAGCTGTAAGCCGTCCCTGAGCCATTGGATAGCGCTGCCGGCCACGAAAATACTTCCTTCCAAGGCATACTCCACCGTGCCGTCCACACCCCAGGCAATGGTGCTGATGAGACCATGACGGGAACGGATGGGTGAGCGTCCTGTATTCATCAGCAGAAAGCAGCCCGTACCGTATGTGTTTTTCACCATACCGGGTTCAAAGCAGGTCTGGCCAAACAGAGCCGCCTGCTGATCCCCTGCGATTCCAGCAATGGGGATGGGGTGGCTGGCCAGATGATAGGAGGCAGTATAGCCATAAATATGGGAAGACGGCTTTACCTCCGGCAGCATACAGGCGGGAATGTGGAATAATTCCAGGAGTTGGGGATCCCATTTCAAGTCATGGATATTGTAGAGAAGGGTACGGGAGGCATTGGAGTAATCGGTAATGTGCACGTTTCCTCCGGAGAGTTTCCATACCAAAAAGCTATCTATGGTGCCAAAGAGCAGATCGCCTTTTTCGGCCCGCTCTCTGGCGCCTTCCACATGATCCAGGATCCATTGGATCTTGGTGGCCGAAAAATAGGGATCAATGAGCAGTCCGGTTTTCTCCCGGATCAAATCTTCTTTTCCGGCTGCTTTTAGCGCTTCACAGATGGCGTCAGTCTGCCGGGACTGCCATACGATGGCATGATAAATGGGGTTGCCGGTGGCTTTATCCCAAACCACTGTGGTTTCACGCTGGTTCGTGATGCCTATGGCAGAAATCTGGTCTGCCTGGATTCTGGCGGTGGAGGCCACTTCCAGCATGACAGAAAGAACGCTGAACCAGATATCGTTGGCATCCTGTTCCACCCATCCCGGCTGGGGAAAAATCTGGGGAATTTCCCTCTGGGCAGAGGCAACGATGTTGGAATTCCGG
>CAJFUP010000147.1 GCA_904420225.1 uncultured Lachnospiraceae bacterium | reverse complement strand
CGGCAGGAACTTGGTGGCAATCACCACATCCTCCCGTTTTGCAAAATCCCTGACTGCTCTGCCCACATACTGCTCACTGGTGCCGCTCTGATAGCCGATGGCGGTGTCAAAGAAATTGACGCCCAAATCCAGGCCACGCTTGATGATTTCACGGGAGTGTTCCTCATCCAGCGTCCAGCTGTGCTGTCCGTTTTTGGCATCGCCAAATCCCATACATCCCATACAGATGCGGGAAACTGTCAGATCCGAGTTTCCTAATTTTGTATACTGCATATGATTTTCCCTCCTCTTGATTCATGGGCGTTCATTCTCTGGAACGCCTAAAAATACTTCAGTTATCTTCCTTTTAAATACGGCAGCCGCTCCCTTTCGTCCGCCCTTACCGGTCCGATACTATTCCTGCTCTCCGAAACCAGTTGGAAAGTACCTCGGCCAGCGGATGGCTGTCATCCTCCGTCACCCCCAAGGCTTCCCGCACATCGGCTCCCGGACAGAGGCTGCGGATGTCCCGCTGTATATCGCACGGGACGCCGCCGCAGTGGGAATAAAACGGAAAGACCACTTTGCCGTCCAAATCATTTTTCACCATCCAGGAAGCCAGCGGAGGCGCCATGGTTCCGCACCAGTTGGGCGCCCCGACAAAAATATGGGTATACGGACGCGCCGACCGGAAACCCGGAAGAAGCCGGGGATAATATCCGGACCGGATTTCTTTGGTTGCCTTTTCCAGCAGCTCTGTAAATACCATGGGGTAGGGCTGCCAGGGATAAATCTCACACCAGTCCCCGCCGGTGGCCGCCTGGATCTCCTTTGCGATCCTGTGGGTGTGGCCGGAATACGAATACGAAACAATCAGCGGGGGATTCGCCCAGACTGATCCGCCGCTTTGGCTCATCCTCTGATTCATGAGCATTTACCTCCCAACCATCTGATTCCCGCCAATCACGGCCGCTGCGTACGACTGCCCCGCCGGACTTTTTGAAGGAATCGGAACACATGATAGGCGAGGAAAATAAAGGTACCCATCATGGCCACATAGTCCAGATAAAACAGCGGGATCGGCTCGCTGAAATCCAGAAATACAAACCGGGTCCTCAGAAACATATAGGTCAGCAGATCCCGCCGGATAAATGCGATCAGCCCATGGATGGCGACCGCATCTCCCAGAAGCAGCAGCAACATTCTGCACAGGCGGGAGGGATTCTTTCGGGCCAAAGCCTTTCTGGCAATCCCCATGAACATGCCCCAATGCATACCCAAATGCAGCGCCATCAAAACAAAGCCCCAGTGGGAAGCCGCCATATGCAGAAGACGGGCAAATCCTTTGCCGCCCCGGATATGTAGCCAGGCAAACGCATGATTAGAAAGCATGATTCCGCTCACCATAAGTCCGATCATGGAGAGGAACACCAGCAAGTCTATGACCAGCCAAACGATGCGGGCCGGGGTATACCTTCCATGAAACAAACCTTTATACCAATTCCCGTTGAGAATATGATGGAGGATGAACAAAAGAAACATTCCGGCTCCCACCCACTCGTGGGCCGCCTCGCCCCAGAACTGATAGCCCATCAGAAAAAGCAGCCCCAGTGTCATACACAGATCCACTGCGATTTTGAGAATCATTTTCGGCTTCATGGTCCTCCTTCTCCTTTCACTCCGCCGCGCCCAAGTTCAGACTGTCAATCCAGGAGTCAATTTCTCCGGAAGCGCCGTCCACACTGCTGCCGGATACGTGAAGGCCTTCCAAAATCACAGCCCCCGGCGCGCTCTCGGGCAGCTGATCCAGACTGCGGCCAAAACCGCTGCCGCCGCTGGTACAGAAAGGCACAAGTGTCTTTCCCTCCCAATCATAGGATTCCAGGAACGAATAAATCAGCATGGGCGCGTCGCTCCACCAATCCGGATATCCCACGAATACCACATCGTAGCTGTCCCATTGATCCACCTGGGCGGCCAGCTGGGGACGGGCGTTGTCATCCTGCTCCTGTCTGGCAATATCCAGAAGGGTGTCATAGTCATCGGTATACGGTGTGGCCGGTTCGATTTCAAACAAATCGCCGCCGGTCTTTTCCTGAATCATCTGCGCCATCTGCTCCGTATTCCCCGACCAGGAAAAATAAGCAATCAATGTACCGCCAGCCCCATTTTCAGACTCTGCCCAATCTTCCGAGGTCTCAGAAACCGCTGCCGAGGTCTCTTCCATTTCCAAAATTTCCGCTGCCGTTTCCGATGACGACCCGGAAGACTGAATGGACGTTGCCGTCGTTTCCACCTGGCTTTCGGCCGCTCCTTCGCCGCACCCGGCAAACGAAACGACCAGGGCCAGGGATAAGACAATGGATACTAATTTTTTCATTTTGACATTCCTTTCTCTCATTCCTTCAAACCATTTCCCAGATTGTAAGCCCGCTGAGGAAATTCCGAATGCTGGGTCATGGAAAGCGTTCCGCAGCCGGTACCCAGCACCATGCCCATATCCTGCAGGTTCAGATACCGCACCAGCGTTTTATAATGGGATTCCAACGCCTCAAACGTCCAGTGATCGCTGTTCCAGGCGACGGCCAGCAGAGCGGACTTCATATGCTTGCTTTGAATGGAACTGTTAAAGGCGCAGAACCGGTCAATCATGGCCTTCAATTGGGCAGACATCCCATAGTAATAAAGCGGCGTGACAAACACCATCATATCGGCGTCCAAAATCCTTCTGCGTATACTCTCCACATCGTCTTTCTGCACGCAGGGCCCTTCATATCCGCAGCGGATACAGCCGGTACAGGGATGAATGTCCGCATGGGCCGTGTCGATCAGCTCCACCGCATGCCCCGCTTCTTGTGCTCCCCGCCGGAAGCAGTCCGCCAGCAAATTGGAAGACCCTTTTTTATTTGGGCTTCCCTCTAATACAACAATCTTCACCGTTTCTTCCTCCTCGTTTTCTTTTTCACATACCAAAGGGACTCATCCGACTTTCTCCGCCCACTGTTTCAATTTCTCTTCGGGAATCCTTCCATTCAGCATCCGCCCGTCCGCAATCCTGGCTCCGGGGCAGCTGGAAGCCAATTCCGTGCAGATGTTTCCCATGCCGCTGCCGCCGGATGTGGCAAATAAAACGATGGTTTTGCCGGTAAAATCATAGCTTTCCAAAAAGGTGCGGACGATGGTCGGCGCCGTGTACCACCAGATGGGGAATCCCAGAAAAATTCGGTCACGGCCTGGGATATCCGCGTTTTTATCCGCCAGCTTTGGGCGGGAAGACGGATCGTTCATCTCCACGGAGCTGCGGGAATGCGAATCCTGCCAGTTCAAATCCGCATGGGTATAGGGGACAGCAGGTTTGATTTCATACAGATCGCCCTCCACTGCCGATGCCAGTTTTTCAGCAGCACGCTTTGTCGTGCCGCTGGCCGAGAAATATGCCACCAATGTTTTGCTCATATGTTGGAACCTCCTTATTCTTATACAAATATTTGCAGTCATTCTGCCGCTTTTATGATAATCGTTCCTCTCATCTCGCTGATCAGCTCCTGGCCGGAAACGATTTGCCCAAGTTCATACAAAGATGCATTTTCGCTGTAATCCCCATAAAAAAATACCACATCCCCCCAAGGTTCATAGTAGGCCAGCGTTCCCGCCCCTCCCTGCGCCGTCGGAGAATCACTGGTATCCAGCTCCTGAGACGGATAAAAGATTTTCTCGTTGGTACTGTAATCTTCTACTTCTATGGTGATTGGCAGCTGTTCATAAAGGGAATCGGCCGCTGTGCTGTCATTCAATTCATAAATGAGCGTATTTTCTCCGAATTGCACCGAGATTTGGCGTTGTGCCGTTTCCGAAGATGGGCTCTTGGATGTTTCCTGACTGGACGTGGCAGCACTCTCTTCTGTGGCCCCAGCCGAAGGCGGATCCTGATGTTCCAATGCACCGCACGCAGAGCATGAACCAATGGCTGCCATGATCAAAAAGGTAGAAAGAATTTTTTTCACAAAGGTCACCTCCTGTCTGTTTTTATTATAAAACGGCTCTCATTCAATGTCTAATGCCCATATTTTATCTTTTTCCATTCATATAACGTATGGATTGGACAGCCAAGGAGCCATGAAATTGCAACCGCAACCTCATGGCTCCCATCCCAAACAATTCTAAGTGCAGCAGCCTATGCTTCATTTCATTTTTCCGTGTCCTTCCGGCTTTTTGCTGCCTCATTCACGCAGCGCAAGGGCCAAATCATAATACTTATTAATATATGGATGCTCTCGCCTGCGCAATCTGCCATCTGCCCTTTTCCTCCATCAGGCGGCATCTCAGCTGCAGCCGCCAGGTGTGCCAGCCGCCGCCAAAGACAGCCGCCCGCGCCAGACTTTGTCCGATTAGTTCGGCATGGTCACCATGGATCCGCACGATGCTGTCATCCTTCCTCAATGGCCTGATACAGTTCCATCCCGCTGTAACAGCGTAAATATCCGATGCGCAGCTGTAATTCATTATCACTTCCAAGGCGTCTCGTTTCACGGATAAGATCGTCAACTTGCTCCAAGATTGCTTTACAGTGAGAATAAAAATATTGACCAGTTGGCGTTATCGTAAATCGGCGGTTTCCCCGATGAAGCAATTCAACTCCCAATTCTTTTTCCATTGACTGAATCTGTTGGGAAATTGCCGATTGGGAAATATAACACTGTTCCGCCGCTTCTGTGAAACTATTACAGTCAATAACAGCCACAAAATATTTCATCTGCCTTAACAGCATAACCTACTTCTCCTTTGGTGGTGTTTCTTTCAGATAATTGCAACCCCCATAAATCTCATTCCATATTGGCCCGCATCATGTTAATCTCCTGAATAAACAAAGAGGTGGCCGGAGAAAATAGGTGTTTTTTCTTCCAGACCAATACACTTCTCGTGGTATGTTCGGGCCGGATGGGAATAAAGCGCAGATTCGGCCTGCTGTGGATGGCCAGGGCACCGTCCAGACAAAACGCGCAGCCCAGCCCCTCTTCCACCAGAAGCACTGCATTGGAAAGAAGTGTGTAGCTGAGAGGAATGTTAAGGTCCTTTTCCTCGCATTTCAGCCAATGCAGAATCTCCGCGCGCACCCGTTCCCGCAGCGGAAGGATCAGCGGAAATGCCGTAATCTCTTGAGGGGAAATATACTCCCGCTCTGCCAGCGGGTGATCTTTCCGCATGAGCACGCCCCAGGTCTCTTTTTGAGACAGACGGACATAGTCATACTTTGACGTATCCACAGGCTCCAGCAAAAGCCCCACGTCGATCAGCCCTTTGTCCATGCGGTCCATAATATAATCGGCCATCTCATTGTACAGATGGAACTTCACCAGCGGATATTTTTCCGAAAAATGTTTAATTAGTTTGGCGAAGAGGCGGCTGCCGATGGCTTCTGTGGCGCCGATGGCAATCGTCCCGCTCACCTCTGCGCTCCGTTCTACAAACGATTGTTCCAGGCGGTCTGCCAGCTCCACAATTTCTTCTGCGCGCTGCCGGAAAAATATGCCGTCATCGGTCAGGGTCAGTCCGTTTTTCCCGCGAAGTATTAAAGTCGTCCCCAGCTCCTTTTCCAGATCCATGATCTGACGGCTCAAGGTCGGCTGGGTTACATGCAGAATTTCTGCCGCTTTTGTAATATTTTCTTCCTGGGCCGCGGCCAAAAAATAGCGAAGTGTACGAAGTTCCAAGCAAACGCCTCCTTTACATCCTCTTGTTATCATCATAAGGCAAAAGACTGGAAAAAGCAACGCTATCCATTGTATTTCCCTTTCTGGGCTGCATGGAGGATGAAATCGCCATCCGGTCCATTCTCGCAGATCTGCTGACGGATGTCGGCTGAAAAAAGGACATCTGGAAACGGTTGCATTTCCTCACTGAGTCTTTTTTTCCTCGCGCCCCGGAAACCGAAGCCGGGCCGAAAATCCGCCGGACGCGCTGTGGCCGAAGGTCACACTGCCCCCGTGGGCCTCTGCGATCTGCTTCACAATCAGCAGTCCCAGGCCATGGCGCGGCTCCTCGGTACCGCTGTCGCTCATCATATAGTGGGGCGTATGCGAAAGCGCCTCCAGCTGTTTTTCTGAGATCCCCACGCCGTCATCCTCCACGAAAACACAAAACCCTTCCCCTTCCGCCCGGACGCCCACAGAAATCCCGCAGCCCTCCGGATTGTGCGACTGGACATTGTTCAGCAGGTTGCTGACCGCCCGGCGAAACAAATCCTCATCCCCCTG
>CAJFUP010000146.1 GCA_904420225.1 uncultured Lachnospiraceae bacterium | reverse complement strand
GAAGGAAATATCTGGCTCGCGATATGGTGAGAGCGGATTGCCGAGACTGTAAGGGCTGTTCCGCCTGCTGTCGGGGGATGGGGGCTTCCATCGTTCTGGATCCATTGGACATGTGGAGGCTGGCCAGGGGATGCGGCCAGAGTCCCCAAAAGCTGCTGGACTCGTCCTTGGAGCTGAATGTGGTGGATGGACTGATTCTTCCCAATTTGAAAATGAGCAGCCAAGGGGATGCGTGTGTGTTTTTGAATGATGAGGGGAGGTGCCGAGTGCATGCCCATCGTCCCGGATTTTGTCGGATGTTTCCCCTGGGAAGGTATTACGAGGAACAGTCTTTCTGGTATTTCCTCCAGATCCATGAATGTCCGGCCCAAAAAACAAAGATACGGGTTGGCAAATGGCTGGATGTGCCGGACGTCCGGCGTTACGAAGCCTTTGTCAATGACTGGCACTATTTTCTTCGCGATATTGGAAACGCCTTGGATCAAGAAAGCGGAGAGACGGTGAGAAAGCAGATGTCGCTGTATTTGCTTCATCTGTTTTATCTGACCCCTTATTCGGAAGAATTTTATGGGGAGTTTCAAAAGCGGCTGGAGGCCTGCAGAGAACGGTTTCTGCCAGCCGATCTTTCTATGAAAAGAGCGAAACTTACAAAGAATTGATTGAAAAAAAAAGTGGAATATAGTAGAATAGAGACAGATTTTTAACAAAGTCGGTCTCGCGGAAAGATTCAACAAAGGGACGGGATTTTTCGGTCCGCCGATGAGGAGCAATCCACAGACATCAATATCACAGAATAAAGGAGAACACAAATGAGTAAGTCACACAAAGATAAGATTGTAGTCGTGGGGGCAGGAAATGTAGGGGAAGCTGTGGCGTATACATTGATGGTGAGAAAACAGGCCAATGATATCGTTTTAGTGGATATCAATGAAGACAGAGCCAAGGGTGCTGCTCTGGATATTGTCCAGGGAACCAGTTTTTTCAAACAGGTTTGGGTACGCCAGGGCGGTTATGAGGAATGCGCGGATGCCAAATTGATCATCATCACTGCCGGTATCGCCAGAAAGCCTGGTCAGACTCGTCTGGATTTGGCTAAGACCAATGTTTCCATTGTAAAAAGCATTACCAAAAATATTATGAAATATGCTGAAAATCCGCTGATTCTGGTGGTATCCAATCCGGCAGATATCACTACTATGGCCATCTGGGAGACCTCCGATCTTCCGCGCAAGAGGGTCATCGGAAGCGGTACCTCCCTGGATACGGCTCGTCTCCGCTATCTGGTCAGCTCAGCCCTGCACGTTAATATTGAAAATGTCAACGCGTATGTGCTGGGTGAGCATGGCGACAGCCAAGTGCCCATTTGGAGTTCCGCAAATGTGGGTGGTTTCCATGTGGATGAATACGCTTCCCAGGTGGGAGTGGAGCTGGATAAGGAAGAAATTGCCAGAAGAACCAGAGAAGGCGGAGCGGAGGTTATCGGCTTAAAGGGAGCCACGTTCTATGCCATCGCCATGGCTGTGTCCAACATTGTGGAAGCCATTATGAAAGACAGTCATGCTCTGCTGCCGGTGGCGCATGTTCTGGGAGATGAATTCGGCGATTGGGCCGGAATCGCTGTCTCCACAGTCTGCCGCATCGGATGGAGCGGAGTGGAGAGAACACTTCATGTGGAAATGAACGATGAGGAGAGGGACAAGATGAACCAGTCTGTCCAGATCTTGAAGGATTTCTGGAAACAAGTAAAGAACGACTAGCAAGAACGCGCACTGCGATGGATGGCTGCGCGCGGCGCATTTGATTTGCAGGATCCCTCGTGCTCTCTGCGGCTGAACCCAGAGGGTGCAAACGCCGGAGAAGGCGCGGGGTTACTATATTTTACAATAATCATAGCTTATGAAGGAGAAAAAAGATGGACAAGAAAGAATTCGCTTTGAAGCAGCATGAGGAATGGGGAGGAAAGATCGAAGTGATCAGCAGGGCCAAGGTGGAGACACCGGAAGATCTGGCTGTGGCATATACGCCGGGTGTAGCGGAGCCCTGCCTGAAGATCTCGGAAGATGTGGATCTTTCTTATAAATATACACGCCGTCACAATATGGTGGCTGTAGTCACAGACGGCACTGCTGTGCTGGGCTTGGGCGATATCGGACCGGAAGCAGGCATGCCTGTTATGGAGGGAAAGTGTGCTTTGTTTAAAGCCTTTGGCGATGTGGATGCATTTCCGCTTTGCATTAGAAGCAAAGATGTGGATGACATCGTAAAGACGGTGAGCCTTTTGGCAGGAAGCTTTGGAGGTGTGAATCTGGAAGATATCTCCGCTCCCAGGTGCTTTGAAATCGAAAAGAGATTAAAGGAGTGCTGTGATATTCCTATTTTCCATGACGACCAGCACGGTACGGCTGTTGTTACCTGTGCCGCTCTCATCAATGCTCTGAAGCTGACAGGAAAGAAACTGGATGAGATTCGTGTCGTTACCTCCGGCGCTGGAGCTGCCGGCATTGCCATCATTAAGCTTTTGATGAGCTTGGGATTAAAGGACGTCATTCTCTGTGACCGCACTGGAGCCATCTATGAGGGACGCGACCATATGAATGCGGAAAAAGAGGAGATGGCAAAGATAACAAACCGCGATAAGAGGCAGGGAAGCCTGGCGGATATGCTGGTGGGCGCTGATGTATTTATTGGTGTTTCCGCTCCTGGCACTGTGACACCGGAGATGGTGAAGAGCATGGCCAAGGATGCCATTTTGTTCCCCATGGCAAATCCGGTTCCGGAGATCATGCCTGAAGAAGCCAAAGCAGCCGGAGCAGCTGTGGTGGGAACAGGACGCAGTGATTTCCCCAACCAGATCAATAATGTTTTGGCATTCCCGGGAATCTTCCGCGGCGCACTGGATGTCCGCGCCAAGGATATCAACGATGAGATGAAAGTGGCGGCTGCATATGCCATCGCCGGTCTTATCGATGAGAAGGATTTGACACCGGATTACATCATCCCCAATCCCTTTGACAAGCGTGTGGCAAAGGCTGTGGCTGAGGCCGTAGCGGAGGCTGCCAGAAAAACAGGTGTGGCCAGAGTCTAATTGATTCTGTGGGCAGTGTGAAAAGGCTTGGCAAACTGCGAAAAGCAGCCCCATTGGGGCGGATATTATAAAGAAAAAGGATCGAAATGTGTGCATACTGCGCGCGTTTCGATCCTTTTTTCTTTAAACAGATAGTTTGGCAGCCAGCTCTTCCAGCGGGCGAAATTGGTATCCCATTTCTTCCCATTTGGTCAGCAGCTCATCCATGATGGCGGCATTGGTACTGGAAGTATTATGGAGCAGCACCACGGCTCCTGGATGGATGCGTTTGGTCAGCAGCTTCAGGGCATCCGCTTCCCTGGGCTGTTTGTCTTGGTACCAGTCCACATAGGCCAAACTCCAAAAAAAGGTCTGGTATCCCAGCTCCTGGGCCATTTTTAGGTTGGACTGACTGTATTTTCCCTGAGGCGGCCGGTAAAAGGGGAGCATGGCTTGACCTGTGACTTCTTCATACGCGGCTTCCACATCTTTCAATTCTTTCAAAAAGGCCTCCTGGGTAGATAGCTTTGACATGTCCGGATGGTGATACGTATGGTTTCCCACAGTGTGTCCTTCTTCCACCATGCGGCGGATCAGGTCAGGATTGGATTTGATGTATGTACCCACCACAAAGAATGTGGCCGGAGCCTGGTGTTTTTTTAAGGCATCCAGTATAGCTGGAGTATTGCCGCTCTCATAGCCGCAGTCAAAGGTAAGATATATGATTTTGTCATGAGTATCATCCATAAAACACGCCTGATTGGTTTTTAGTTCTTCATTGCTGGCATTTCCTGTGGGCGCTTCCCCGTCTTTGGTGAAATGGAGTCCCCAGTTTCCGTCGGAAGCGGCGGCTGTTTCCCAGGCTTTCCAGTTGTTCCACCGGGCGGCGCCGATACCCGCTGAAAAGGCCAGTGCAAATAAAAGCGCATAGAGAATCGGTTTTTTCCATCGGAAAAGACGATGCAAGGCGATCCCTCCTGTTTTTGGTCTTACGGTGTCAAGTCCTGTTGTCTTCCCTATTATCTATATGAAGGAGTTGGGATCGATATGCGGGAAAAGAAAAAATCCGCCAGTTAGTTTCCGGCATATTTTTGCGCTGCCCACATATATTATGGTAAGGGGGGAGAGGCGGTGAGTATGGAGGTACGGGACAGGATCACGGGAAAGGAATGGACAGTATGGACAGACGGGAAGAGCTGTTGAGAAATTTTGGAGGCGCCGTGAGAGCGGTGCTGGAACACATCAGAGAGGATTTTACGGGAATTCAAGAAATCAGAATGCGGGCGGATTCTCCGCTTTTTGTATTTTATCGGGGACAAGAGTACGGTGTTTCGCCGGAAGGCGTTCTGAGCCGGAACTGTCAACAGGCTTACGTGGTGACAGCCAGGGATATCAAAGATACAGTGGAACTTTTGAGCCAGTATTCCATGTACGCCTACGAGGATGAACTGCGGCAGGGCTACATCACTGTGGCCGGGGGACATCGAGTGGGTATGGCGGGGAAAATTGTCATGGATGGCACAAGGGTAAAGACCATGCGCTACATATCATTTTTAAACATACGTCTATCTCATCAGGTGAAGGGATGCGCACAGGTTTTGCTTCCCCACTTGACTGATTCAAACGGATTTATTTATCAGACGCTGATTTTATCTCCTCCCCGGTGTGGAAAAACAACACTTTTACGGGATCTGATTCGGCTGCTTTCCGATGGGACAAAGGATAGGCAGGGAGTGACAGTGGGAGTTGCGGATGAGCGATCAGAGATCGGAGCCTGCTATCTGGGAAAGCCTCAAAATGATCTGGGAAAGAGGACCGATGTGCTGGATGGGTGTCCCAAGGCAGAGGGGATGATGATGCTGATACGTACCATGGCGCCGCAGGTGGTGGCTGTGGATGAAATCGGAGGCCGCAGCGATCTGGAGGCCATGGAATATGTTGTCAATTGCGGATGCCGTCTCATTGCCACTGTACACGGCAGTTCCTTTGAGGATCTTCTGGGGAAGCCGGTTTTAAAGGAAATGGTTCGGGAAAAAATATTTGAACGCTTTGTCGTACTGGGAAGCCGGGAGAAACCGGGAAGCAGCATGGCGGTTCTGGACGGCAGTGGAAAAGAACTATGGAAGAACGTCGGCGGGAAGGAGGAGTGCCATGGAGGGATTTAGTCTGTTGATTCGTCTCATTGGCGGTGTCTGTCTGGCTGGTGGCTTGGCTCTGGGCGGATTGCTGACCGCAGATCGGTTCCGCAGGAGAATGGAAGAATTAAATGGTATATCCAGAGCGTTCCTCATGCTGAGGGGAGAGGTGGAATATCACGGTTTGGTTCTCCCGGAAGCCATACGAAGCGTGGGATCCCGTATGGATGAAGAACTGCGAGAGGTTTTGGAAGAAATTGCAGATAAAATGGAGGACGGCAGCGGTCAGCCCTTTGGCGTTATTTGGCGGAAAACATTTTCCGATTACTGTGTCCATTCCTGTCTCAATAAAGAAGACCAGAAATTATTGCTTACCATGGGAAATCATTTGGGATATCTGGACAAGCGCATGCAGACGGCCAGTATTGACTTATTTTTGGAAGAATGGAAAGCGGAGATCGAGGAATCCAGACGCCGTCTTCCCAGTCAGTGCCGGGTCGCCAGCTGCCTGGGAATTGTCAGCGGACTTTTGGCAGCAGTGATGATGATTTGATGTGTGGGCGGAATAAGAAAATGGCTGGCGGCAGGAAGAAGGACAGGTTTCCTGGGAGGAGTTCCATGGATATAAATTTGATTTTTAAAATTGCGGCCGTGGGAATTCTTGTCTCTGTGGTCAGTCAGGTGCTGAAACACAGCGGCAGGGATGAACTGGCGTTTCTCACAAGTCTTGCGGGGCTTGTGTTGGTCTTATTTTGGATTGTGCCTTACATCAGCGAATTGTTTGAGGCCATTAAAACCATGTTTTCTCTGTGATGAAATCATGATGCCAAGGCCGCCTGGGCGGCAGAATGAGAGGAAAAATGATAAAAGTGACGGCCATCGGGCTGGCTTGCGTGCTTTTGGCGGTTCAGCTCAAGCAGGTGAAGCCGGAATACAGCAGTTACATCACGCTGGCAGCCGGGATTTTGATTTTTGCGTTTACTCTGAGCAAATTGGAAGTGATTACGGATACAATAAACCAAATCCAGAGTTATATTGCGGTGGATTCTGCCCACATGGGAATTTTGATAAAAATGATTGGCATAACGTATTTGGCTGAGTTTGCCTGCAATATCTGCCGGGATGCCGGATGCAGTTCCATAGCTGGACAGATAGAAATTTTTGCAAAGCTTTCCATTATGGGACTCAGTCTTCCAGTGATTTTGGCACTTCTGGATACTGTCACAAATTTTTGGCAATGAAAATTCCGACGACGGCTGGCCAAAGGGGCAGGAAGGAAGCAATTTGAAGAAGTATTTTTGGATCATGGCGGCAGTGCTGTTCCTTTTGTTGCCAGTGGATGCCCAGGCAGCAGTTTCCCTAAGGCCTACGGGAGAAATGGATGGGCTGTCCGGCCAGATGGAAGATTGGGAATCTTACGATTTTTCCCAAGTGGAGCAAATTCTGTCCCGGGGAGGGGCAAAGCTTTCTTTTGGTCAGCTGGTGGAACAGTTTTTAACTGGGGACTCCGGGCAGGTGTTTGATATGTTTTTGAATCAGGCGGCAGATTCGGTTTTGGCGGAAATTCGGGGGAATAAGGAAGCGATTCTCCAGGTATTTCTCATTGCGGCGGCAGGGGCTTTGTTTTCCAATTTCGCTGCTATTTTTCAGGAGAGTCAGATCGCTCAGACGGCATTTTTCATTGCCTATTTGCTGATGCTTTCTACACTTTCTGCCGCGTTTGGCATAGCTGGAAAAATTGCGGTGGAGATGATTGAAATGCTTTTGGAATTCATGAAAGCTTTGATACCGGCATTTTTTCTATCTGTGGCGTTTGTCAGCGGCAGCGTCACATCCATGGCGTTTTACCAGATGGCTCTTTTGATGATTGCCGCTGTGGAGTGGGGAATTCTGTATGTGCTGATTCCGCTGGTTTATGCGGAATTGCTCATTCGGTTTGTAAATGATATATCTGGAGAGGATGTTTTGTCCAAGACCGCGGAGGTTATCCATACGGTCGTCCAATGGGGGCTGAAAACTATGATGGGTCTTGTGCTGGGAATCCAGCTGATTCAGGGGCTGATT
>CAJFUP010000145.1 GCA_904420225.1 uncultured Lachnospiraceae bacterium | reverse complement strand
GCAGCGGTGTATTTGCCGTCAAAACCTTGAAATATGTGGATGAAAGCGGCGCCGCCATGGTATTTAAAAAGCAGGAAGATCTGCGCCGCAAACGGCGTATGAAGCGCCTGGAAGGCGGCGGAAGCGTCCCTTCCAATGACTCTGAATCCTCATGAAAAAGCGGCCCATGGATCCGTCCGATTTTTGGATCCATGGGCCGCTTACTTTCCTTACCGCCCCCTATTCCCCGATGCCGGAATCTGCGGCGGCATTTCCTCCCCATGCAATTCTTCCATTTCCATCAGCTGCGCCGTTTCCGTGATTCCTTCTCCAGAATTGGGCCGACAGAGAAAAGAGTACGCCATATCCGCCAGGAAACAGGACAACAGAATTACCGCCGCCACCGTCCGAATCTTCCTGGGTATCCGGCACAGTACTTCATCCATAATGGGGGCTCCAATGTACAGAATGGCACAGCCTCCCACTCCGAAAACCAGAAGACCCTCCGCACAGATTCTGCCGTGGAGATTCAGGAAAAATCCGCTGTAATCCCACCACTTGGTGTGCATAAATGTCTCCAGCGCCCAGCCAGTGAAATATTCCACTACGCCGCATACCAGAATGATCAAAAAGAACGTCAATATGGGCTTTTTGGCAAATCGGCGCATCAAAAGCAAAATCAGCACGCCTCCTGATCCATAGATGGGAAGCCACGGTCCATACAGCACCCCGCGGTTGACGATGGTGCCTTCCTGGATAATATGAAGAATCACTTCCCAAAACCATCCGATCATGGAAAAAGCGAAAAATAACAGCACAATATTGAGAAAACTGTACGACCGGCCGTAGTCTGTTTTAATCCAATCCCGCCATTCCGCCTCCGGGATCGTAAAAAGCTGGGTGGGGTATTCCACCATCCGAAACTTGGCGTCAATCTTCTCCGCTGGCGTCTCCTGGGGAATCTGTTCCGGTTCCTCAAACAGATACCGGTCATTTAGCCCCCGGTATCCAGGTTTTCTAAGCCGTATCGTCTCTCCCCTGACCTCCCGGTATAACTCAGCCTTGGCAGCGTTGCGGTATGGAACCACCAAAAACACGCCCAGCAGCCCAGCCGTCAGAAAGCTCAGGATTTCCCACCCCAGGAAGGACAAATCAAACAAGAAAAGTCTCCACTTCTGTCCTCTGGTCATCTGTTTGGAAAGACGAAACACCTCTTTCCACGGCAAATCCGGATTTTCCGCCACAATATACGGAACCATATAGTAGGAATAATTTTTTATGATTCCCCCCACAATGGTCAGACTCCACAGGGCGAGAAACACTTCCCTCAAAAACATGGTAACCGCCGTTTTCCTGGTCCGCTTTACCTTATATATAAACAAGATCCGCTGAACCGGGGCGTGCTCATAGGTGACGGTCTCCAGAAAAAAGCGATTCTTTCCCACAATCAAAATATTGGCGATGAAGATTCGGTACAAATAGATGATGATACCGCCAAATAGAATGATAAAATACGCGCCGATCCGGTCCTGGAACAAAGCCTGGTTGACCATATTGAGGATGCCAAAAGTAATGGACCCCATCTCGGTGATATTATTGAAAATCCCCGCCAAGACTCCTTTGGTGGCCGCTGTCTTGGGTGTCTCCGAAACCTCGTATCCCAGACTGGCCAGCAGTTCCATTAGAATCTGGGAGTTGGACTTTTCATGGAATGTCTCCATGTCGCTTAGATCGCCCTCTGATGTTCCATCCCCGGAAGCATTCTCACCAGAAGAGTCTTCCGTGACATCGGATGTCTCCTCCGGGATCTGCACATTCTGGCTGCCATAGCTGCCCAGGCGATCCAACGGCACCTCCAGACGCACGCCGGAATCCAGGCTTACGCTGGGAAATCGCACCAAAGACAAGATATCGTCCGACTCACCGGTGAAGAACGCAATGATGATGCACAGGGCCACCATCCGGATATAATTGCATCGAATGGATTTCCTGGCCCCCCGTTTCAAGCTTTTTCTCGTCCACATGGGGACTTAATCCTCCTTTGTCAGTCACATGCCGCTTTAAATTCCGTCCACACTTTATTGTACACATCATTTGCTTCCTGGCTGACATTTTCCACCATCTCCATGGTTTTTCCCTCTGGAGCCACCAGAAGCTGGGATACCTCTTCGGGGATCAGCTCCTCCCCGGCCGTATTTGTGGAATAATATCCCACATACTGGGTGCAGGCCGCGCTGTTTTCAGCATCCAGGATATAGTCCAGGAACTGATATGCGGCCTCGCTGTTGGGGGCTTTGGAAGGAATAAAGCCGGCGATAACGCCAAATCCCAGACCTTCCTCCGGTACCACTACCCGCAGATCGGGATTTTCCTGCAGAGCGGCGTAAACCTGGGATGTATACAAAAATGCCACTGATGCCTCGCCGTTGAGCAGCGCGTTCTGTGTGTTATCATCCTGGATCAGTCGCACATTGGGGGCCAGCTGAAGCAGCTTCTGCCCTGCCTCTTCGATGACCGCCGTATCTTCCGTGTTCATGGATTCTCCCATGGACAGCAATGTGATACCGGTGATGACACGGCCGTTGGCCACCAGCGCCACACTGTCCGTCAGACTCTCATTCCACAGATCCGCATACCCGGTGATCTCAAAATCCACCAATTCCGGATCATAGACAATCAAGGGAATTCCCGCGCCATACGGCACCGTATAGGCATCCTCCGGATCATAGAACTGTCCCTGGTACCGGCTGTCGATATTTTCATAATTTTCCAGTTTCGAGGGGTCCAGCTCCTGGACCAGTCCCTGCTCAATGGCCGTCTCGATGATATAGTCATCGGCAAAAATCAGATCGTAATCTCCGCCATCGGCCGTACTCAGCTTCTGCAGCATGGCCTCGTCAGTGTCAAATTTGGAGTAAACCACTTCAATACCGGTCTCCTCCTCAAATCCCTCCAGGATCTCATCCGGAAACATCAAATCCCACGTGTATAAAACCAATTCCTGGCCATCCCCTTGTTCTTGCGCAGTTTGCGCATCCTCTCCCTGGGCAGGCTGGGTACCGTTTTCTGTCCCCGCCCCACTTGTGTTCCCGCATCCAGTCAGCGCAAGCGCCATGGCCATGGCTGTCGCCAGCAGGCCTCCATACATTCTCTTTCTCATCGTATCCTCCATTCTCTTTTCACATCGCAGACCGTCGGGCTTTTCTCACTAAAGCTTGCCCCTGCGTCCTGCTTGTTTTTTCAATGTGTTTACAGCTGCTTTTTTTGAAATCGCTTTTGGATGAAACCAGAAAGCGTCAGAACCAGGACTGTGACCCCCAGCATGACGGTGCATAGGGCATTGATCTCCGGAGTCACGCCAGTCTTCATCTGGGTATAAATCTTGATGGGCAGCGTGGTCACTCTGGGACCTGTCACAAAAATACTGATGATCACATCATCCCATGACATGGCAAAGGCCAACAGACAGCCAGACGCCACGGCAGGTAAAATCAGCGGTAGTGTAATATCAAAAAAAGTCCGAACCGGCGTGGCCCCCAGGTCCTGGGCCGCTTCCTCCAAGGCCTTATCCATACCCACCAGCCTGGCTTTTACCATCATATAAATATATGGGATGCAAAATGCAGTATGCGCAATCACCAGCGTTACCATTCCATTGGGCAAATTCAGCAGATGAAAGAAGGTCAAAAACACCATGCCCAGAATGATCTCCGGGATCATGATGGGAATGGTGGAAATGTATTCCACAGCCCCCTTTGTCCTCCACTTTACCCGCGCCATCCCCACGGCTCCCAGCGTCCCCATGATCGCCGCGCTAAAGCAGCTGAGCAGCCCCAAAATCAGGCTGTTTTTCACGGCTTCCCATATCTCTTCATCCTGAAACAGCTGCACATACCAATCCAGGGAAAATCCCTTCCAGGAAGCGATGAGTTTTCCCTCATTGAAGGAATACAGCACCACCATCAATATGGGAAGATACATGACCACCAGGACAATCCCCAGAAAAATACCAGGCAGTTTTGTCTTATTTTTCATTTTGTCCACCTCAAAAACACTCCTGTTTCGCCGCAAATCCCAATGGAATTCCGACAGCATTTGCTGAAATTTCTACAGAATTCCCTCCAGCTCCGTAGAATGCGTCACCTTGCGGTACAGGAAAATGATCAGCGATGTCATCACCATCAGTACCACAGCCAGCGCCGCCGCAAAAGGCCAGTCCGCTCCTCTGGTCAGCTGATCCTGAATCAGATTTCCCACCAGCACAATCTTGTTGCCTCCCAAGAGATCGGCGATGAAGAACAATCCCATGGACGGCACAAAGGTGAGAATGACACCGGACAAAAGCCCCGGCATGGTCAGCTTCAGGGTCACCGTCAGAAATGCTTTCACCGGCGAAGCCCCCAGATCCCTGGCGGCCTCCACCAATGACCAGTCCATTTTTTCCGCGCTGGAGTATACTGCCAGCATCATAAAGGGAAGCAGCGCGTAGACCATGCCGATAACCACCGCCGGATAGCTGTACAGAATCTTCAGCGGCGCAATGTCCATGCCCAGAAAATGCAGTGTCTGATACAGCGCCCCCTTGGCCTGGAGGATAATCATCCATCCATACAGCCGAATGAGAGAGCTGGTCCAGAAGGGAATCATAATCAGCATCATCAGCCGCTTCTTCCACTTGGGAGAGCACTTGGCCATGAAATAACCAAACGGATACCCGATCCCGGCAATGATCAGCGTGGAAGTGACTGCCAGCCGAAAGGACTGCCCAAACGTTTCCAAATAAACCGGATCCAAAATTTTCTTATAATTATCCAGCGTGAACACATTGAGCACGCCGTATCCTTCGGCCCTGGTCTGAAAACTCAAAATGACCATATAGACCAGCGGCCCCGCCACAAAAAGCAATGTAAACAGATAGAGGGGGGCAGCCGCAAGCCACAGCTTTCCTCCCTGCTTCTTTTTTTGCATACAATACCAGCCCTTTCCGCCTTTTCTTACTCTCTCACCGGCACCGCGTGATCCGGTTCCCAGCCCAGACAGACGGTGTCTCCCTCCGCCACTTGGGCGTCAATGCCGTGGCGGCTGGCGGTGATCTCCTGTCCATCGGGCAGCTGCATGAGTACGCGCAGCTGACCTCCTGCAAAAGACTTTTCCTTCACCACCCCCCGGTACGGATACGTCTCTTCCTTGGAAAACAGTACATGCTCACTGCGGATGGCGTAGGCTTTGCCGTCCCGGTGGAAAATATTGGCACTTCCCACGAATCGGGCCACATAACTGGTCAGCGGATGATTGTATACCTCATCGGGCGTACCCATCTGCTCAAATATTCCCTGATTCATGACCACGATCCGGTCAGACATGTTGATGGCCTCCTCCTGGTCATGGGTGATGTAGATAAAGGTGATTCCCAGCCGCTTCTGAAGCCGCTTCAGCTCAATCTGCATCTGACGGCGCAGCTGCAAATCCAGCGCTCCCAGGGGCTCGTCCAGCAGTAAAACCCGCGGATTGTTGACAATAGCCCTGGCAATGGCCACCCGCTGCCTCTGTCCTCCGGACAGCTCAGATGGGTACCGCTTACCGTACTCCCCCAACTGTACCAGGTTCAGGACATCCTCCACCTTCTTTTTCTGTTCTGTCTTTGGAACCTTTCGGATCTTCAGGCCGTAAGCCACATTGGATGCCACGTCCATATGGGGAAACAGGGCATAGCTCTGAAATACGGTATTGACATTCCGCTTGTGCGGCTCCAGTTTCGTCACATCCCGTCCCTCCAGGATCACCTGTCCCTGATCCGGCTCCTCCAGCCCTGCGATGATACGCAGCGTGGTGGTCTTGCCGCATCCGGAAGAACCCAGTAGAGTGATGAATTCTCCCTGTTCCACATCCAGGCTGATTCCCTTTAAGACCTCGGTCTCGCCGAACCGTTTTTTTATATTCTTCAGTGAAAGTATGATCTCTCCCACGGTTCCTCTTCACACCTTTCTGTCATCTGCGAAAAATCCTGCACAGATCTCCCGCCCTCTTCTTGTACTGCATGGAACCTCCTTTGCCTCTTCCAATTGGCAAAATGATGCAGTCCTGTTTATTATAATATCTATTGGAATAAAAATCAATTCCTTCCTGAACCGCCGGGCTTTCCGACATTGCAATTTTCTCACAGGTATGCTACATTTAAAAGGCAGCGGTTTTCACACCGCTGCCTCTTTATGATGTTAATACGCCGACCGCCGCCGGGATGTCCCGGACGGCGCCGGTTATACAGAAAGGAATCTGCTATGAATCCATTGAAACTGATGCAGCTGCAGACTGCCTTGCAGCAGTTCCAGCAGCGCCACCCCAAACTGCCTCTGTTTTTCCAGGACATGTTTCAAAACCACATGGCGGAGGGCGCTGTACTGGAAGTCAAGGTCACTGATCCCGACGGGACGGAGCACGTTGCCAACATGAAGGTGCTCCCAGAAGATCTTCAGATGATCCGTGATTTAACGGATCTCAGATGATCTTTCCAGACTCCATTCTCTTTAGCGTGCAGTTGCCCCATTTATTCCGCATCTATGAGCCGAATCACGTCTTTAAAAGGCATCAGCCGGTCATCCACCTCTTTGGCCCGGTGGTATTTGAGGATGTCAGAGGCCACACTCTGCATGGCTGGGAATGCGGCGCGGGTCAGCTGATTGGCGTAAATGACAATATTTATGCCATGGGAGGCCAATTCTTCTTCCGTCACCTGATTAAAGGAAGTGGGCACCACCACCAAAGGCGTCTCCCTGTCTTTTTCCCGGAAGGTATCACAGAACGTGAATATCTCTTCCGGGTCCTTTTTTCTGGAATGAATCATGATGCCATCGGCACCTGCCTCCACATAAGCGAAAGCCCGCTTCAGGGCATCCTCCATGCCTTTTTCCAGAATCAGGCTCTCGATGCGGGCGATGATCATGAAATCTTTGCTGCGCAGGGCTTCTTTCCCCGCCCGAATCTTCTCACAGAAATTTTCAATGGTATCTTGCGTCTGCTCCACCTCCGTGCCAAAAAGACTGTTTTTCTTCAGGCCGGTCTTATCCTCGATGATAACGGCGGAAATTCCCATGCGCTCCATGGTACGTACATTGTAAACGAAATGCTCAATGAGCCCGCCGGTATCGCCGTCCAGGATAATGGGCTTGGTGGAGACATCCATGATCTCATCAATGGTGCGCATACGGCTGGACATATCCACCAGCTCGATATCCGGCTTTCCCTTGGCCGTGGAATCACAGAGAGAAGACACCCACTGGGCGTCGTACTGATCCAGACCGCCGTCTGCCTGGGAGGCCACCACGGTTTTCTCACAGATCAGAGAGGTTATGCCGTTGTGCACTTCCAGGGCCCGCACGATGGGCCTCCATTTCAGCGTCTCTTTCAGCCTGCGGCGGCGGAATTCCGGCATGGACAGCTGTCCCCGGATCTCCTTTTCGATTTTTTTCACCCGATCATTGACGGTATAGGGCACCTCAATCAGCTGCCCGCCCCATTGCTTCAAGATTTCCACCACTTCATCGCGAACCTTTTTCTGTTCATTCCATTTCCAGTTATCCCCATGGATGACAAAATCCGGACGGTATTTCAACAGATTTTCCCGGTAAGATACCGAATTCTGCACCACCACTTGATGGATTCCCGGATACTGCTGAAACAGTTCCATCCTATATTCGAAGGATGTGGTGGGAAAACGGTCAAACCGCAGAATGGCCTCATTACTGTAGACCCCCACAATGACATCTCCATATTTTTTTGCTTCTTCCAATATATTTTTATGGCCTTCGTGGATTACTTCCGTGCTGAAGGCAGCATAAACAGTTTTCTTCATTTTCCAACTTCCAATCCTTTCTTCCTTAGATGACACTGGGCGTTTGCAAAACTCGTACGATTTCCAATAAGCGAAAGCATCCCGACAGGAAATCGTTTCATCAGTGGTCTTTGTGATATTCCATGAACTGGTCTCCATTTTCCTGGGCGCTTTCTTTGGGACGGCCCAAATCTTCCCTTGCTCCCAGAGACACCTTCACTTCCACAAACACCGGCCCGGACAATTCCCGGCACTCTTCCAGCACCAGACCCAGCTCCGCCGCGTTTTTCACCGAATATGCATGGAAATACCCAAGGCTTTGAGCCGTCTCCTTCCATTTGGCATGAACCGCGCCGGTGGCCATACCGCCCACGGATTCATGGGCTCTATTATTCAAAACGATGTGAATGAAATTCTTGGGATGATTTTCTCCAATAAAGGCCATGGCGCCCAAATGCATCAGTGCCGCGCCGTCTCCATCCAGACAGTATACGGTTTTATCCGGTCTGGACTTGGCAAACGCGTAGGCAATCATGGAGGCGTGTCCCATGGAACCCACCGTGAGAAATGCCTGGCTGTGGCTGCCCTTTTGCTGATCCAGCTGCTCATACAGTTCTCTGGAAATCTTTCCTGTGGTGGAAATCACCGCGTCCTCCGGCCGCAGCTGACTGACGAACAGCCCAATGGCATCCTCCCGTTTCATCCGGTACGGCACTTCCGTGCCAAAGCGGATATCCCACTGGGAACTCTTCATCTCCAACGATTCCTTTTCAAAACTTCCCTTTTTCACCACAATGGCATACGGCTTTCTCTGGGAAAGCGCCGTCCAGGCTTCATCCAGAATGTGCATCATGTCATCCTGACTGGTTTCCTTTCCCATGACCTGGCAGGGAATTCCCAGCTGATTCAAGAGAGGAATGGTAACCTCCCCCTGGAAGACATGCTGCGGCTCATCTTTGATCCCCGGTTCCCCGCGCCATCCCACCAAAAACAGCACAGGAATCCGGTATACTTTCTCGTGGATCAGGCTGCATATGGGATTCACTGCATTGCCGATGCCGCTGTTTTGCATATAGACTGCGGAAATGGTCTGCTCCGCCAAATAGTGCCCCGCCGCCAGGGCCACTGCTGCTCCCTCGTTGGCAGGCACTTCATGAATAGCCGCATACTTCTGCTCCAGACATTTGCAGAATTGGGATAAGGTACTGTCCGGCACACCTGCGAAATGTCCGATTCCCCGTCGTATCAATTCTTCAATCAACCATGTCGCTTTCATCTTATTCCTCCACTTTATCGTCCGTTTTTCCATACTGGGATACGTACGTGCCAATCTCCAGCAGAACACGGTCGATGTCTTCCTCCGTCAGGTCTCCGATGTTTCCTATGCGGAACGCATCGTATCCCGGCAATTTTCCGCTGTAAAGCAGGATTCCCCTTTCCTTCATCCAATGGTAGAAATGGGAGAAATCCATCCATTCCGGCACGAAATACGTGGTGATCACCGGCGCCTGATCCTTTCGTTTCACCGGCGCCTTAAAGCCCAGGGAGCACATGGTCTGATAAATCTTATTCTGGAGACGGATGTAGTGGCTGTGACGCGCTGGAATACCCCCCTGCTCCTTCAGCTCCCTCACCGCTTCATTGAGAGCCAGCAGAACATGAGTGGGGGAAGTAAAGCGAAAAGCTCCCTCGGTTTCTTCCATATAGCTCCACTGCTGGTACAGATCCAGTACCACATTGTCAGCATTCCCCTGACATGCTGTTAGCGCCTCCCGCCTTCCATAGATCAGCGCCACGCCGGGCACCCCGTGAAGGCACTTATTGGACGAAGTGATGAGGAAATCAATCCCCAATTTTTTCAGATTCATGTCCATGCTTCCAAAGCTGCTCATGGCGTCCACAATACTGATTTTTCCGTGACGATGGATCTGTTCCATGATGGTTTCTGCGTCGTTTAGGACTCCGGCTGTGGTCTCGCAGTGGATGAAAGCCACATGGGTCACGCTTTCATCGGCTATATACTCCTCCAGCTGCTCAACTGGCAGAGCCTCCAGCTTGGAAAAAGAAATGAATTTATAACGGATGCCGTGGGCCCGACAGATTTGCTCCATCCGTTCTCCATAAGCGCCGTTGGATAAAATCAGCACCTTCCCATCCTTTCCCACGGCACTGTCCAGGACACATTCCACACCGTATGTTCCCGATCCCTGGAGAAATATCAGGGAGTACTCCTCCGGCTTCACATGGGCCAAATCCAAAAGCTCTTCCCGCAAATTCTGTACCATATCTTGGTATTCTCTATCCCTGGTTCCCAGATCCCAGAGCATGGCCTCTTTCACCCTCCGGCTGGTGTTCAAAGGTCCCGGCGTCAAAAGTATTTTCTGTTCCATAATGGCTCTCTCCTTTTTATAAACCATGTTTTATGTCTTTGTCTCTGAGTATACGTGGAATGAGAACTCTTGTAAATGGCATAAAGCGCCAACGATTGGAGAGAATTTCATTTAATTTTGGATGTTTTGTTCACTCATTGTATATATCTTTATGTATATGAACGTTTTTCCCTTTATTATACCGGAATAAAAAATATTTTTTCTTTCGCACTCAATGTTATGAACATACCATTTTTTCAGTATTCCACCTAAAAATGAACCTCGACCAAATCCAGCAGTTATTTTCAGACATACAAAAACGATGGTTGGACTCATGCGAATCAAACCATCGTTTTCGTCGTTGTCAGTCTTCCTGCTCTGCTTTCATCACTTCCCGCAGCGCCGCATTTTGTCTCTCTCTGGAGGATTCCAGATCCCCAAAATCCCCCAAATCGGCGAGCCGGATACCGGAAGCGTCAATTCCTGCATCCGGCTGCTCCAGCTGTGCCCGAATTGTGGCGGGAATGTCTCCCTCCAGCTGTCCCCGCGCGCTCTGCGCCCGAAGCATACATACCTGCTCCAGCGTGTTCACCGCCAGCTCGTGGTCGTCAAAAGAACAAAATGCTGTGGGATCCCTTTGGACATATGGGGAAATTAACTGCTGCACCTGCCGCAAAACCACCTGGAACCGGCCGTTTTCCAAATACTCCGAGAGAAACATGTCAAAATAGGCATGGTATTGGGAAAAATACGCCTGGTTCTTCATCAAATTGTGATACAGCGGCCGCTGGCGCATAATCTCCCCCTCTGCCGGAGTATTGATGGGATAATTGATGAGAACATTGGGATCTTTGATGGGATCTGTCATGCCAAGAGCGTATGTTCCAAAGGCCAAATTGTAATCCCAAGGCAGGATGCCAAGAATTCCGTCCTCTTCATACAAAAAGTAATTATGACCTGTGCGTCCCAGATAGCTATCCCAATTCATCACAAACACCTGTACCACAAAGTACCGCAGCACTTCATCCACATCAATGGCTTCCTCCAAATTTTCTCCCTGGGACAGAATTTTGAGCGCATCCACCACCCTCTGTTTATCCGCTTGGGATACGCCAAATTTGGCATTTTCAAAAATGTTGGGATAACTATCCGGATTATCGTCAATATATCGCAGCGCGACATCTGCATTTTCCTCGCTGAGCCAGCGGTAATCCGGTTTATACAATTTCCCGTATTCTTTTCCGAAATTGCGCCGGGCAAAGGCCTCCTCCGGTTCTTCCACCGCCAAAAACAGTCCCCAGTCGGTCCCATTGACCGTGACCCATACATAACTGCACAGAGGCGCAGGCACTTCCATAAACGCCATCATGTCATAAACCATATACGTTTTCAGATAGCTGTTATCCTGAAAAGACGCATCCAGAGAAAACTTATCCAGACCGTGGTAGCTGCCCCCGTCCAAAAAGTGATCAAATTCCAACTTGAGGCTGTAGCGGGACAACCCATATTCCTCCGTTAGCCGAAGGGAATTATTTCCTTTGGCCCGGATTCCCACCTGATAAAACGTTTCTCCATCGATCTCCACCGTACTGGAGACATATTCTTCCTTTCCCGCATTCTCGGTAAATGTCTCCCAGTCATCCAGCTGTATATCCAGCGTATGTACCCGGCTGTCGTCAAACAGGCGAACGGCGTATCCCGGCCGGGCGCTGGCCATTGGTATGCCCAGCTGAGAGCCAAACATCAGAAGAACCGTAACCAAAACCGCCAGCGCCGCCGCACCGATACAAAATCCATCGATATACTTATGCTTTACCATGGCATTACCCCATATAGTCTCCGTTGTAAGAAACCAAAACCACACGGCCTACTCCCTGCATGGCCTCCAATTGATTGACAAACTCACTGCTGTCATTTTTCAGGCGGACTTCATAGTTGAGCTCCACCCATCCATTGTCCACGCTTTTACTTTTAAGGTTCAGCCGCTTTACCTGTGATGTCACAAAGTCTCTCACCTGCTTCTCCCTCTCACTGTCCTCACAATGCACCACCAGGATATAGGGCGAATCCGCTGTTTTTTTGTGAGCAAACACATACAGCACCACGCCGATGAAAACGCTGCCCAGAACCGCCAGCGGCAGCAGCCCCGCCGCCAGTACAATTCCCACTGCAATGGCCCAAAACAAAAACGCGATATCCATGGGTTCTTTGACAGCGGTGCGGAACCGGACAATGGACAAAGCGCCCACCATGCCCAGAGACAGCACCACGTTGCTTACCACAGTCATGATGAGAAGTGTGGTGATAAGTGTAAGCGCCAGCAGCGTCACGCCAAAGCTGGCAGAATACATGACGCCGCTGTAACTCTTTTTGTAGATAAAAAAGATGAACAATCCCAGCAGAAACGCCAGGAAAAGAGCAATCCCCATATCAAGTATGGAAATACTGGCCATATTTTCCAGAAAACTGGATTTAAAAATATCCTGAAAGGTCATTGCAGTCGCTCCTCCTCCGTGTTCTCATTCAATCAAATCGCCGACACACCGCATATTTGGAACAGGCTGCCGCCTGTCTTCCAGGCACCTGCACCGCCATGCGGACCAGTTCCGGCAAAAACGCGTCATACTTTACTTCCAGCACAGTGATGTCTCCCATTGCCTTCAGACGGATGCTATCCGGATTCAAAAAATCCACACTGCCCAGGCCGGTGCGGATATTCCGATCCAGGGTAATCCGCACATTGCCAGGTTCGTAGAGAAATGCCTCCCGATCATAACAGACAATGGTTTTCGGCCTCAGGCCCTTTCCCCGGATTTTGCTGTAAAACTCCGTCAGCAGCGGGTGCCCGGTATCCAGCAGAAATGCATCGTCACCGGCCAGCAGCCGCCTCACCTGTTCCTCCGTCATGCGGGCGCTGCGCTTCCCACACAGACCGTTCACCTTGAATTTCTTTTCCAGCCGGATGAAAGAATGATCGGTTCCATAATATCGCAGGCGAAATTTTTCCCGCCGATTGACACCGTCCAGTTTCTCCCGCAGCGCGCTGTCGTAGGGCGTGTCGAAGTAAAGGCTTGTTATGCGGTAGCTTCCGTCTTCCCCCGCATGCTTATCATGGTCAAACAATTTTCCAAGTCTTTTGGCAAGTACCAGATCTTCCCGCAGGTTGATCTGGTACTTGAGCTCATGGCGCATAGCCGCCGCCATCGTTCCCTCAATCATCATCGTCGTCATCGTCATAGTCCGTGTCATCGTAATCGGTGTCGTCATAATCGGTCACTCCGTCATTGTTGGGGCCGTAGTCCGTATCATCGTAGTCTGTCACTCCGTCGTTGTTGGGGCCGTAGTCCGTATCATCGTAATCCGTCACTCCGTCGTTGTTGGGGCCGTAGTCCGTATCGTCATAGTCTGTCACTCCGTCACTGTTGGGGCCGTAGTCCGTGTCGTCGTAGTTGACGGGTGCGCTGGTGTTTTCCTGCACTGCGCTTTGGGTGGGGATGGCCTCATGCTCTGCCTTTAAAACCTTCCCCGTCACTGCGTGAATATCATATTCGTATTCTTTTCCATTGGCAGCAAACTCCAGTTCAAAAATCGGTGTGCCATCGTCATGATCAAACTCTTTGTCATCAAATACGGCATCTTCCGCATTGACATTGGCCTGAGCCAGAGCGATCTCCTGGGCCTTTTCCAGAGTGATATAACGGGATGGTTGCCCTTTTCTGGCATAATTCGGGTCATAGTCATCCTCATCAATGGTCACAATACCGGAAGAAAGGTTCAGCGCCTTTACCGCATCCTGCGCGCTGGCACTCAAATCAGCCAGGAACTCATCACCGGGAACCATGGTGCCGGGCTCCAGCTGAATAACGATGTTCCTTTTATTGCCGTCAATATCCTCTACAAAATATCCGGCTTCACTGATTTCCGTCACCAGTTCTCTTAAAACATCGCTGCATGCTCTGCCAATATAGTTCTCATATTCTGTTACAATAGCTCTGCCGTCACTGTTCTGTCCTGTCAAGGAAACAACCTTTCCCTGTTTGTCATATTCCAACTGGATCTCCGGATTCACACTGAGGGTAAGAATACCTGTCTCTTTCTGCATTTCTCCCTCCGCAGTCAGCGTACTGCTGGCATCATTGGTCTCTGCCGCCTGCATACCGCATCCTGCCAAAATCGCCGTTGTCAAAATAGTCATGGATGACACCACCGCAAAAAATGTTCTTCTCTTTTTCATACTGATTTCTCCTTTCACTGTTCCATTTCGTGTTTTTGTTTCTCTTTGTATTCATAGATTACGGGCAGCCGACAGGAAAAACGGGGTGTTGGAAGAAATTTTTTACAAAAATAGTATTTTGTTTTTCCCACACCCCAATTGACAAATCCCATTCCCATGATATAATGAACCCAGTGAGCAGTGAGTCCCATCACTGTTTTCATCCATATGACGCCAAAGCGTTGACGGAGACCAGTAGAGTGGAAACCAATCCAGAGAGAAATGCCCTGTGCTGAAAGCATTTTATTGCGGACCATTTGAAGACCACCTCCCAGCGGCCCCAATCCGGCCCGGTGATCCCGTTACCATCACGAAAAGCGGCAAATCATTCCATGATTTGCAACAAGGGTGGAACCGCGAGCAATTGCCCGTCCCTTACGGCACGCATTTTGTGCTGTAAGGGACTTTTTTTGTAATATACGGATACGGTTATGGGGCATGGGAGTGAAACAAATACGGAAACCACACAGGAAAGAAAGGAGTCCAATATGATCATTACGCTGAAAGACGGCACAACGAAAGAATACGCCCAAGCCAAGTCGGTTCTGGACATTGCTTCTGATATCAGTGAAGGCCTGGCCAGAGCGGCCTGCGCCGGAGAGCTGGACGGAGAAGTGGTGGATCTGCGCACCGTGGTGGACAGAGACTGCCAGCTGAATATCCTGACCTTTGACGATGAGGGCGGCCGCGGCGCCTTCCGGCATACCACGTCCCACATCATGGCTCAGGCCATCAAGCGGCTGTACCCCGATGCCAAACTGGCCATCGGCCCCTCCATTGCCGACGGATTTTACTATGATATCGACAGAGATACCCCCTTTACCAACGACGATCTGGCCAAGATCGAGACGGAAATGAAGAAAATCGTCAAAGAAGCGCTTCCCATTACCCGCTTCACCAAGCCCAGGGACGAAGCCATTGCTTTCATGAAGGAAAAGGGAGAACCCTATAAAGTGGAACTCATTGAGGATCTGCCCCAGGATGCTGTCATCAGCTTTTATCAGCAGGGGGAATTTGTGGATCTGTGCGCAGGCCCCCATCTGATGACCACAAAGCCGGTGAAGGCCTTTAAGCTGACCAGTCTGGCCGGCGCTTACTGGAGAGGCAGCGAAAAGAACAAGATGCTGACTCGTATCTACGGCACTTCCTTCACCAAAAAAGCAGAGCTGGAGGAGTACCTGCAGCGGATTGAAGAGGCCAAAAAGAGAGATCACAGAAAGCTGGGACGGGAACTGGGTCTTTTCATGATGCGGGACGAAGGCCCCGGCTTCCCCTTCTTCCTGCCCAAGGGCATGATCCTGAAAAATACTCTGTTGGATTACTGGAGAGCTATCCACACCAAAGCCGGTTATCAGGAGATCTCCACCCCAATAATCCTGAGCAGAAGCCTATGGGAGACATCCGGCCACTGGGATCATTATAAAGAAAACATGTACACCACGGTCATTGATGAGCAGGACTACGCCATCAAACCCATGAACTGCCCCGGCGGTGTGCTGGTCTATGCATCGGAACCCCGCTCTTACCGGGATCTGCCGCTGCGCATGGGCGAGCTGGGCATTGTGCACCGTCACGAAAAATCCGGTCAGCTTCACGGCCTCATGCGTGTCCGCTGCTTCACACAGGATGATGCGCACATTTTCATGACTCCGGATCAGATCCGGGATGAGATCAAGGGTGTGGCGCAGCTCATCGATGATGTATACCAGCTTTTCGGTTTCAAATATCATGTGGAACTGTCCACTCGCCCCGATAACAGCATCGGCAGCGACGAAGACTGGGAAATGGCCACAGATGCTCTGCGGGCCGCTCTGGACGACATGGGACTTCCCTATGTGGTCAATGAAGGGGATGGCGCCTTCTACGGCCCCAAGATCGACTTCCATTTGGAAGATTCACTGGGACGGACATGGCAGTGCGGCACCATTCAGCTGGACTTCCAGCTTCCCCTGCGGTTTGAGCTGGAATACACTGGCGCCGACGGAGAAAAACATCGTCCCATCATGATTCACCGGGTGGTATTTGGCTCCATCGAGCGATTCATCGGCATCCTCATCGAGCATTTTGCGGGGGCTTTCCCCACCTGGCTGGCTCCGGTACAGGTCCGCGTGCTTCCCATCTCCGACAAGCATATGGAATACGGAAAAGAAGTGCTGGCCTCTCTTCAGAATGCCGGAATCCGCGCCGACCTGGATACCAGGACAGAAAAAATCGGCTATAAAATCCGTGAGGCCCGTCTCCAGAAGATCCCCTACATGCTGGTGGTGGGCGCCAAAGAGGAGGAAGATAAAACCGTATCGGTCAGAAGCCGCTTCCTGGGAGACGAAGGCTCCAAAGATCTGGATTCCTTCCTGACTGCCATCAAAAAAGAAATTGCGGACAGAGAGAATAGAAAAGTAGAGACAGAAGAATAATTGGCTTTATGCGTTATTTCTATCCCGTTCCCCAACATGGCAAGCGGAAAAAGAGCCGCAGCCCTATGGATGAACTATTCCATCCATGGAGCTGCGGCCCCTTTTTATACAAATCTGACATTGGAACCCGAATTACGCAGACGGATCCTGCCCCCGCTTAAACTTCATCATCATTTCCCCGGTAAGGGAGATCTCGGCGGAACCCACAGGGTATTCCGGAATGTCTCGCCGCTCCACCCATTCCCCAACAGACAATTCCTGCCGGTCCAGGCGGATGGTGTCATCTCCATCCACATCGCAGTAAAAGCCCATCAAAAGCGTATCGCTCAGCGACCACGGCTGGCTTTTGTAATACAGCAGATTCTTCACTTTAAGCCCCACCTCTTCCATGACTTCCCGCCGTACTGTCTCCTCGATGGTCTCCCCGATTTCATGAAATCCCGCCACCAGAGCGTATCGGGTATACTCCCGTCCGGCATACTTTGTCAAAAGCAGACGATTTCCGCTGCGCACGGCCACAATCACCGCCGGTGAAATCTTGGGATATTCCGCAAGATGGCAGGAATCACAAAACAGCATGCGCTCCTTTTCGCTGTGGCGAAGCGGGGTTTTGCACCGGCTGCAAAATCGTCTCGTGTCATAAAATCGATTCAGCTGCCAACCGGTGACGCCTGCGAAAGCCAGCCACCCAGGGATGGCTGTCCGCATGATATTGATGTCCTCCTTGGCAAATCCGTCTGCTTCCGGACAGAATCCCGGCACCAGGTAAAAAACTCGCTCCTGCCCGTTTATCTCTTCGATTCGAAAAAGATAGATAGCTTTTTCCCTGAGACCTTTTGCCCACGTCTCCGCCTGGGCAAAGGTGGGGAATATGATCTCCCCTTCCTGCTCTTTTACCAGAATTTTATTTCCGTCATAGCAGAGAAGGGTATCGCATGCCTCTGCTTTTCTGTTCTTGTACTCATTATGGTATACGTATGGCCCAATATCCTGTATCATGGTTTCTGTCCTTTCTCCTGTCTGTCATTGATCCCCCAACAGTCTCTTTCTCACACGGGGGAATATATTTTACCGATTCCATATAAACTGCCGCAAAATGAGACTGCCATACCAGCGTCCCATGGCACTTCCAAAAGTACGTTTCCGCCTCCTGCTGATGTAACTTATATGGTAGGCTGTACCTACGTACCGTCTCAAACGTTATTATACGTCCGATGTATGTCAATGACAACAATGGATTTGAGCCGAAAAAGGAATTGACTTTTCCTGTGCAATATGATATTACTATATATAGTTAGTATTAACTAACCTTAATTTTGTTCAAACATGATAAGGAGGTTCTCATGAGTATCGTCATCATCGGCGGCAACGAATGCATGGTGTGTCAGTATCAGGATATCTGCAAAAAATTCGGCTGCAAGGCCAAGGTCTATGCCAAAAAGCAAGGAATGCTGCGCAAAGATCTGGGCAACCCGGACCTTTTGATTCTGTTCACCAACACGGTTTCCCACAAAATGGTCATCAGCGCATCCCAGGAGGCCAAGAAAAAGAATATCCCCATCGCTCGGATTCACACCAGCAGCGCCACCGCACTGCATAATGTCTTATCCGAGCGTTATCAACTGCTGGAAAACGCTTGATCCCCCTTGTAAGTACTGAAAAGGAGCGCAAATGCTATTTTCCTCATCGCCGGTTCTTATACCAGCATTTTGCCGAGATTTCTGCAGGCTTCTTCCGCTTCCGCATCCGGTTCCCCATTGCAAATGACAAAATCACTGGCCATTACGGCTCCCTTGGCCTGGCAGTTCGCTTCCCAGTCTCGCATCCATTCACCGTCTCCCCATCCATAGGAACCAAACAAAACAATTTTCCTTCCATCCAGTTTGGACTCGCAGTCCGCAAACATCGGCTCAAACTCCGTTTCTTCCAATTGCTCTGCTCCCATGGAAGGACACCCAAACGCAATCCCGTCGTATTCATCCATCCCATCGACGGAAAATTCAGAAGCAGTGAACACATCCACTTCAGCCCCTGCCTCCCTTGCTCCCTGGGCGACACAGTTTGCCATTTTCTCTGTATTTCCTGTTCCGCTCCAATATACCACTGCGATCTTACTCATATCCGATTACCTCTTTCTTTCCTAGATATATGAATGATGGTGGGATAAATATTTCATCCCCTAAATTGCACGGATCGCTCCGCGTTCTATGTTAAGCCGCTACTGTGAGCTGCATAACTGACGTTCCATTTTCAAAACGCTGCCGATATACATCTCGGCAATGATTAAATTTTTCAAACAGCCGCATAGTTTCGCAGACATTGCAGTATACCTTCCAATACCCGCAGCACAGACAGTTTTTTCCCTCATTTTTTATAAATCCCTTGACATCTCCCAATGGATATCCCAAGAACAATCCGATCTCATGGGGAAACGCCTCCGACTGGCCAAACCGTTTTTTTAAATGATTAATTGCATCTTCCACTGTTCCCAAAGGGTACTGGTACCGTTTCATAAATGAAACTACCGCTTTATTTCTCAAATCTCTTTCCAACAAGTTCTCTCGATATACATATATGAGCGCTTCATTCTTCTTTTTATGTAAAACGCAAATTTTGACTCCTTTTGCGGAAAGTCTCTGATCCCATCTGGCCACATATTCATTCAGATCCTCTGCTGCTGAGTAAAAAAAACGAAACATATTGGCCGCCTTTAAAGAAGCCAGGGTCGGCGAGCAATGCGTGATCAAACAATGTTCCATATCTCTTTCCATTTCCGTTATCACTCTCCACATTTTATTTCTGCAGACACCCGTGCATCTGGACGTGTCTGTCCAATGAATTTTTAACAGGAACATATTAGTTAGCCATTCTTAACTCAAGAAATGTATAAATGGCGGATATGACTTACCCGCCATCTATACACTTCTGTATTTGTGATCGCTGTAAAAGAAGAGCTTGTAATTAGCCTCGGCCCATCACCTGGGAAAATGTTGATTAGCCATAACTAACTTACAAAAAATATATTACCACACATTATTCTGTTTGTCAATCGCTTCCGCCCAACATTTTCCCCGGCCTTTGCCACACAGCGAAAATAACAAAGAAGCCCGTCTGGATCACAGCGATCAAAACGGACTCCTTTTTATACATTGTACTGATTCTTTATCTTTTAATATTAAACGCATCAAATCCGGGATACACTGCACTCTGTCCCAGTTCCTCCTCAATGTGCAACAACCGGTTATATTTTGCGACACGCTCGCTTCTGCTGGGCGCACCCGTCTTGATCTGACAGGTATTCAAAGCAACGGCAAGGTCTGCGATTGTCGTATCTTCCGTTTCTCCTGAGCGATGGGATGAAATAGCCGTATATCCGGCTTTATGGGCCATCTTAATGGCCTCCAGGGTTTCGGACACGGAGCCGATCTGGTTTAATTTGATCAGAATGGAATTTCCGCAGCCCAGTTGGATTCCCTTCTTGAGACGCTCTGTATTTGTCACAAACAAGTCGTCTCCCACCAACTGAACCTTTCCGCCCAGTTCCTTCGTCATGATCTTCCATCCGTCCCAATCTTCTTCGTCCAGGCCGTCTTCAATGGAGTAAATGGGATATCGGTCGCAAAGCTGTTTCCAATGTTCCACCAACTCAGCGGAAGTAAACTTTTTACCGCATTTGGGGAGAATGTATTCTCCCTTCTTTTCTCCCTTCCATTCGCTGGAAGCGGCATCCATGGCCAGAACAAAATCCTTTCCCGGCTCATATCCCGCCTTTTGAATGGCTTCCAAGATATACTGAATAGCCTCTTCATCACTTTCCAGATTGGGCGCAAATCCTCCCTCGTCTCCCACGGATGTGGCCAATCCCTTGGCCTTCAGCAAAGACTGCAGCGCATGGAAAACTTCGGTACACCATCTGAGTCCTTCACGAAAGCTGGGCGCACCCGAGGGCATGATCATAAATTCCTGCACGTCCACTGTGTTGGCTGCATGGGCGCCGCCATTTAAAATGTTCATCATCGGCACAGGCAGCTTGTTGCCGGAAATACCGCCCAGGAAGCGGTACAGGGGAATGCCCAGAGCCTTGGCCGCCGCCCGCGCGCATGCGATGGATACCGCAAGAATGTCATTGGCTCCCAAATTGGATTTATCTTTTGTTCCGTCGACTTTTATCATAACCTGATCAATGGCATAGATATCTGACGCGTCCATTCCGTGCAATTCTCTGCTTATGGTTTCATTGATATTCTCAACCGCCTTTGTGACGCCTTTGCCCTGGAAACGTTTTTCGTCATTATCGCGAAGTTCCAAAGCCTCAAACTCGCCCGTAGATGCACCGCTGGGGGCCGCTCCCCTGGCCACGGTTCCATCTGCCAGATACACTTCTGCTTCCACCGTCGGGTTGCCTCTGGAATCAATGATTTCTCTTCCTATTACTTTTTCGATTGCCAAATGTTTCATCGTCATACCTTACCTTTCTGATCAATGAGTTATTCTTGTGATTGGTAAACGGGGATCGAACGGTCATCCGTATATCTCTTCACCTGTAGTATGCTCAATTTCAAAAAAATATTTCAGCACAGTTTGTTTCCATTGGCCGTCAGTTTAAATTTATATCCCAAAACCTCCGCTGCCCTACGGCACATGAGCATTCTCTGGAGAAAAATCTCGAAGTAATCCATAACGGTACAGATGGCATCATCCAATTCCAATGTCATCTGAATGACCTTTTTATCCGCCTTGACTTCCAGTTTGGAGGAAAGGGCCGCATAGTTAACCCGGTCATGGATGTCGAAATTGGCCGGAATGGGATTCTGAACCCGATTTCGCCTCACATCGGTCTTATCCGCCAAAATCAACGCAGCAGAGACCACGTCAATGGCTGTACCTGTCTTTTCATCATGATGGCCGATGGCAGTCACCACGGTGAGCGCCTCTTCCAAGTCCATCCCCATATCCTTCAAAATGGAATACGCCAGAATAGCTCCTGTGTGGGCATGATCGTGGCGGTTGATGCTGTTTCCGATGTCGTGCATATATCCGGCGATACGGCTCAGTTCCGCTGTTCTCCTGGGATAGCCCAGCTCATCCAGCAGGTTCCCTGCCGTATCCGCCACCTTGGCAGCATGTTTGGCGGAATGTTCCGTATACCCCAGCTCCAGCAGCACTGCATTGCCTTTTTGAATGAGAAGCTGAATTTCTTTGTTTTTTCTGATTTGTTCATATGTGATAGCAGTATCCTTCATAATACCATTTTCCTCATTTCTGTTCTTTATCTCTGTTCTTTCACAATGGCCCCTGGTCCTGCCCATAGCCTTACAGCACAATGGCAACTGGTTTCCATACTGTGTTTATAATGAAATATTCATGTTGTAGTTATAATCTCTGGATCGCCTCAGCTGCCAAAGCCGACCGCTCGCACTCTTCCGCCGACAGGGTCAGCTGCCAGCAAAGCGGACTTCCTTTCATGTGCTCCGCAGCATAGCTGAGACCATTGGTCCTCTCATCCAAAAACGGCCGGTCGATCTGATTGGGATCCCCCAGTAAAATAATCTTCGTGTCTTTTCCCGCTCTGGTGATGATACCTTTTGCCTGATTGGGCGTCATGTTCTGAGCTTCATCGATAATCAGATACGTCTTGGCCAGAGATCGGCCTCGAATATAGTTCAGTGCTTCGGTCTGAATCAGATTTCTGGAAAAAATTTCTTCTATTTTGTCCCTCAGCTCTTTTTCATCCCGATACCGTTCCTCCTCATTGGAATCAATGAGCTGTTCCAAATTGTCTATGATGGGACGCATCAGCGGAGAAATCTTTTCCTGTTCACTGCCGGGCAGAAATCCAATATCCTCGTCAAACTGAGAATTTGGCCGACAGATCAGAATACGCCGGTATTCTCCGGAAGGGTGATTCAGAAGTTTCTCCAGACCCACAGCCAAGGAATAAAATGTCTTGCTGGTCCCTGCCATGCCTTTTACTATAACCAGCGGCGCTTTGGCCGCCGACTGCATCAGCGCTTCCTGTAAAAAATACTGCCCCACATTTCTAGGCGTGACGCCGTACGGCATACTCCTTCTATATTCCAATTTTTTGATGTACCCATTTTCCACCCGACCCAGCTGGGTCTTTTTGAGAGACTGATCCGATGTTACGATGACAAATTCGTTTTCCCACAGTTTGGGACAGCGGGGCTTTCCTTCCTCATCTGTCTGATAAACTGCCTCCACTGGGATTCCCTTTTTCTTCAGCTCCCTAAACATCTCTTCCGGAGCAAACACCTGGCATCGCCCTGTATACTGACCATCCTGTTCAAAAACCTGCTCTGCGGCAAAATCCTCCGCCCGGATACCGATGATCTGCGCCTTGATCCGCAGAAGAATATCTTTGGTCACCAGCACCACCTGCTCCGGCCTGCTGTCAGCCAAACCACGGCATACTTTGAGAATCCGGTTATCCGTCTTATCCTCCGGCAAATCACCGGGCAGTTCCACAGCCACAAAGTTTCTCTCCACCCGCACACATCCGCCGCCCTCTAAAGCAACGCCCTCCAAAAGATCTCCCTCCATACGAAGGGTTTCCAGCATGCGAATGGCCCTTCTGGCATTGGCTCCCTTTTCTCCCTCGGTCTTTTTCAGAGCGTCCAACTCCTCCAGAACCACCATGGGGATCACCACCTGGTTATCCTCGAAACAGGTCAGCGCGTACGGCGCCTGAATCAGAACATTGGTATCCACAACATAGATTTTCACCATGAGCATTCCCTCTTTTTTGTTTTTTCAGTCTTTGTTTTCAGTATACTTTTCCGGCGTTATATCTATTATCCTGGTTCTGTAAAATTTTTGTTAAGCAGCAGGTCTTAGGCAATTCCACCTTGCCTTGCCAGGCATCAATAAAGTCCCGCGCCTATGAAACAAAGCACGGCCAGGGACTGCTCCCCGGCCGCTTCCTTTGACTTATCCTATTTCTATTTTGATCTGCGCAAAAAACGCCTAACCCCATACTTCACAGACAAATTTAATGTCGCCAATGCTGCGACCAAGACCGCAGCCACTGCAATCTGTACTCCCATTCTATATCTCCTTTCCCCATGGAGGTCCTCTTTGCGGCTTCCGTCTCTGCCTTACAAAGCGGCATCTCACACGGCTCGTTTTGCCGCGGCCATTTTGACGGACATACCGCTCACTTTATAGTATGCTTTCTATCCGGGACAGGTCCGTTTTCCAGATGTCCCATGGTTTAAATAGTTATTATGTGACCATTGTTAGTTTATGCTAACTATTTTATGATATCATATAATAGGGAAAAAGTATAGCACAAATCACTACTTCCGGCTGCCTTAACCCACCGTCTAAAGCCAGTGGGATTGCGGTAGCCTTATTTTCAAGTTGCTATTTTGGACTTGGAGTAATTTAACAGTAATCTTAAACTCCCATCTCAAAAACAAGTAGTTGCAAAACATCACCCCATATGGTATACTATCCGTTGGTTGATGCATCAGCCACCTTAACTGTCTCTGTAGCTCAGTAGGATAGAGCGTTCGCCTCCTAAGCGAAAGGCCGTGGGTTCGAATCCCGCCAGGGACGCCAGATTAAACGCCGAAAACCATTGATT
>CAJFUP010000144.1 GCA_904420225.1 uncultured Lachnospiraceae bacterium | reverse complement strand
CCCCAACCCCTGCATAGAAACCATATCCCGGGTACAGCCCATGGCTTTCAACGCTCTCACCTCGTCCAAAAGTCCCTGTTCCATCATTGCGTCCACTCTCCGGTCAATCCGCTCATACAGCTGCGGCCGCTGGCGGCTCAGGACAAAATAAGCAAACCGGTAGGGAGATTCCTTTTGTCGTTCCTTTTCATTGTGAGCGGAAATTTTTTCGCCGGTCTGGTGAAAATATTCCAGCGCGCGAATAACCCTCTTTCTATTTCGAAAATGAATGGCGGCAGCTGATTCCGGGTCCACCTGCCGCAGTTTTTCATGGAGCATCTCATCTCCTTCTTCCTGCGCCAGCTGTTCCATTTGTCGGCGAAACGCTTCATCTTCGCCGGTTTCCGTAAAATCAATGTCATAGAGCAAAGCCTGGATATAAAATCCAGTCCCCCCTACCACCAGCGGAATGTTTCCCCGGCTCCATATGTCGGCGGCTGCTTGCTTTGCCATCTGCTGAAAGCGAACCACATTGAATTCCTCTCTGGGATCCAGCACGTCCACCAGATGATGGGACACGCCATCCATCTCCTGCGGCGTGATCTTCGCCGAGCCAATATCCATATATCGGTACACCTGCATGGAATCGGCGCTGATAATCTCAGCGCCGATGGCCTTTGCCAGCTCCACGGACAGCGCAGTCTTTCCCGCTGCCGTTGGTCCTGTTAAAATAACAAGCGGCTGTTTCAAATCGCTCCCTCCTAAGACACAATTCGTTTAAATTTCTTTTCGATCTCGTATTTGCTCATGGATATGATGGTAGGCCTCCCATGGGGACAGGCGTAGGGATTATCCAGCGTCATCAGCTGATCAATCAATGCATCCGCCTCCTGAAACGACATGGCATGGTTTCCCTTTACCGCCGCCTTGCAGGAAATTCCAGCGATCTTTTCCATGATCAGCTCTGACGGCTCATTTTCCAAATCTTCTCCCAGCTGGGCAAATAATTCCACCAGCATATCCTGCTGAGGAATACCGAAGATATTGGCCGGGACAGCGCTGACCGCATACTCCCTCCCGCCGAAGGATTCAATCTCATAGCCCAGTTTCTCAAAGCTGGCCCGATAGCGGTTTAAAATATCCTCCTCACGTTTACTGAGGCTGATGATCAGCGGCGGACTTACCAGCTGGGAATGAAATTTATGCTCCCGCAGTCCCTTCATGGTGTGCTCGTACAGCACCTTTTCATGGGCGGCATGCTGATCCATGATGAACAGCTTATCCTCAAACTGAATGAGCCAGTACGTATCAAACAGCTGGCCAATGAGCTTATGACGGGATCTGGCTTTCTCGGAAAGCAGCTTTTCTTGAAACAGTGTCATTTGGCCGTCTGCCTCCACAGTCTCACCCGATGGTTTTTCAGAAACCGCTGCTTTGGTAGAAGGCGGAAAAGGAATCTTTACTTTGCCTTCTTCCCGCTTCTGCCATGGAGCAGGAGATGGATCCTTGGCAGAAGCGGGACTCTTTTGCGCTTCCTGGCGCTGTCTCATGGTCTCCAGTCTGTTTTTTTCAAAGGGTTCCGGCGCCTTAAGCACCGGCTTTTCCTGTGCTGTTTCCCGAATCAGTTCCACCTGTGGGATGAATTCTTTTCCCTCCAGAGCCGTCCCCAGGCCATTTGTCAGTGTATCGTACAGCGCAGCCTCATCTTGAAAGCGCAGCTCCAGCTTGGCAGGGTGAACATTGACATCCACCCTATCACTGTCCATGGTCAGATACAAAACGGTAAAAGGATATCGGTGCTGCATCATAAAAGGCTTATACGCTGCCTCAATGGCCTTGGCGATGAGACTGCTTCTGACATACCTGCCATTGATGAAATAATTTTCAAACCCCCGGTTTCCTCTGGCAATCACCGGCTTGCCCAGAAAACCATTTACGGAAAGCCCCAGCGTCTCAAAGGATATCGGGATCACATTGGCCGCCATCTCCCTGCCGTAAATGGTGTAGATCAGATCTTTGACATTTCCATTTCCCGTGGTGTACAGCTTATTCTGGCCGTTCTGGATAAATCGGATGGAAACCTCCGGATGGGACAGGGCCATTCTCTCCACCAGCTCATTGATGTAACTGCCCTCTGTCATGGGCGTTTTCAGAAATTTGCGGCGCACCGGCGTGTTATAAAAGACGTTTCGCACTAAAAATGTGGTGCCGTCGGGGGCGCCGATCTCCTCCATGGATGACTCCACACCCCCTTCTATGGTATAACTGACCCCAGTCAGGGCCTCTGGCACCTTTGTGATCAGTTCCACCTGGGCTATGGCGGCAATACTGGACAGAGCCTCACCGCGAAACCCCAGACTGTGTACCGTGGCCAAATCCGATGCGCTGCGTATTTTGCTGGTGGAATGGCGCAGGAAAGCCGTGGGAATCTGCTCTTTTGGTATCCCACATCCGTTATCTGTGACTCGGATAAAGGAGATGCCGCCGTCTTTGATCTCCACTGTCACCGCCGTGGCGCCTGCGTCAATGGCGTTTTCCATCAACTCCTTCACAATGGAAGAAGGTCGCTCAATGACCTCTCCTGCCGCAATTTGATTAATTGTACTCTGATCAAGAACCTGTATCTGTGCCATATATTTCCTTTCTATTCCTTTGATGGCTAGCCGTTATATCCTGTTTTTCAATGCCGCCTGCATGCGGTACAGGGTATTCAGTGCGTCAATGGGCGTCATGGAGCCCAGCTCCAGGGACGTGATTTCTTTTACAATATCATCGTCTTTCACTGTGTCAAACAAGGTCAGCTGATTGGCGTCCACCTCATCCGGCTTGGAAACCCGATGTTTTCCCCCGGAAGGAGCGGCGTACTGAGCCACCTCCTTGGCCCGGCTGGTAATATCCGCATCACTGAGTTCCTGAACCAATTCTTTGGCTCGGCCAATGACCCGCTCCGGCACACCCGCCAGCTTGGCCACCTGGATGCCGTAACTTTTATCGGCTCCCCCCCGGACAATCTTTCTTAAAAATACAATATCATCTCCCTGTTCCTTGACGGCGATACAATAGTTGTTGACGCCTGTCAGCGCTCCTTCCAGCTCTGTCAGCTCATGATAATGGGTGGCGAACAGAGTTTTGGCCCCCAAAAGTCTGGTATCCGCTATGTATTCCACCACTGCCCAGGCAATACTCATGCCATCAAAGGTACTGGTTCCCCGGCCAATCTCATCCAGCACCACCAAACTCTGCCTGGTGGCGTTTCGCAGGATATTGGCCACCTCTGTCATCTCCACCATAAACGTACTCTGTCCGCTGGCCAGGTCATCGGAAGCCCCCACTCGAGTAAAAATCCGGTCACAGATACCAATGTTGGCGCTGTCTGCCGGAACAAAACTTCCCACCTGAGCCATCAAGGTAATCAGCGCTGCCTGGCGCATGTAGGTGGATTTTCCTGCCATATTGGGGCCAGTAATGATGGCCACCCGGTTGGCATTGTTGTCCAGGTACAGGTCATTGGCCACAAACATGTTGTTGGGAATCATCATCTCCACCACAGGATGGCGGCCATTTTTGATATCAATGATGCCTTTTTCATTGATTTTCGGCCGCACATACTGATTGCGCTGCGCCACTGCCGCCAGAGAAGCCAACACATCCAGCTGAGCCACCGCCTTGGCTGTTTTCTGGATCCGCGTCACTTCCCCCGCTATGGTATCCCGCACCGTACAAAACAACTGGTATTCCAGGGCAAACTGCTTATCCTCCGCCCCCATGATCAGCTCTTCCAGGTTTTTCAGCTCCTGGGTGGTATAACGCTCCGCATTGACCAGAGTCTGGCGCCTGGTATAATCCGGCGGCACCTTATCTTTGAAGCTGTTGGTGACCTCCAGACAATAACCGAATATCTTATTATATTTCACCTTCAGCGTCTTGATCCCCGTACGCTCCCGCTCTCGAATTTCCAGATCTGACAGCCACGTCTTTCCCTCTGTCTTGGATTTGCGGAATCGGTCCACATCATCGTTGAATCCCTCCTTGATAATTCCTCCTTCTCGAACTGTGAGAGGAGGCTCCTCCACAATGGATTCCTCTATCAGCTGCCGAAGATCTTCCAAAGGATCCATATCTTCAAAAATATTTTGAAGCAGCTGACAATGAAATCCCCCCAAAACCTGCCGGATATGGGGCAGCATGGACAGGGAAGACTTAAAGGCAATGAGATCCCTGGGATTGGCCGTGCCGTAACTGATACGCCCCATGAGCCGTTCCAAATCATAAATTGGATTTAAATATTCCCGCAATTCCTCCCGGCTGATATATTGACTGCACAGCTCCTCCACAGCATCCTGCCTTTTTAGGATCTCCGCCTTCTCCAAAAGCGGCTGCTCAATGTATGTGCGCAGCAGCCTGGCCCCCATGGCCGTTTTGGTCCTGTCCAATACCCAGAGAAGCGTGCCCTTTTTCTGTTTTTCCCGCAGTGTTTCCGTCAATTCCAGATTCTTACGTGTGGAGATATCGATAATCATGTATCTCCCTGTGGAGTAAGGGCGAATGGAAGTGATATGGGGCAGTTCCGTTTTCTGAGTCTCATACAGATACTGCATCAGCGCCCCGGCGGCAATGATTCCTGTGGGATAATCTTGAAGACCCAGCCCTTCCAGAGAATGGACATGGAAATGGTCCTGCAGTACCTTACGGCATCCATCCTCATTGAAATACCAATTGTCCAGAGGAGCCACGGTGAAATGGAGACGTCCCTTCAAATCCTCCAAATCTGCCCCGCTGACATAAAAGGCATTATTACAAACCACTTCAGATGGTGTAAATTTGTAAATTTCATCCAAAAGAGCCTGGCTGCCTGTCACCTCCGTCACATAGTAGTCGCCGGTGGTGACGTCGGCAAAAGAGACGCCAAAACACCGATCCAGGTATACAATGGCCATGATATAATTGTTCTTCGTCTCGTCCAGGGCTCCGGAGCTGATGATGGTTCCGGGAGTCACAATGCGAACCACTTCCCGCTTCACCAGTCCTTTGGCAGTCTTGGGATCCTCCACCTGCTCGGCGATGGCCACCTTATATCCCTTCTGTACCAAACGATTGAGATAATTCTCCACAGAATGATAAGGGACACCACACATGGGCGCCCTTTCTTCCAAACCACAGTCTTTACCGGTGAGCGTAAGCTCCAGTTCCCTGGAAACTGTCTGGGCGTCATCGAAAAACATTTCATAAAAGTCGCCCAGACGATAGAACAAAATGCAGTCTTTATACTCCTCTTTTGTCTCTAAATAATGCTGCATCATTGGTGATAATTGTCCCAAATTTAAACCTCCGTTCCCATATAGTAAAACCCCTTGGACTCATCCAGACGTACCTGGACAAAGGAACCGATGAGGGAGGAATCTCCTCTGAAATGGACAATATTATTATTGCTCATTCTTCCATCCAAGTATCCTTCTCTGTGGTCATTCTTCCCTTCCACCAGCACTTCCACCGTCTTTCCCGTGTCTCTGCCGGACATTTCCGCCGATATCCGCTGCACTTCCTTTAGCAGGCGGCTAAACCGTTCTTTCACCACCGCATCCGGTACCTGATTTTCCATGGCAGCTGCCGGAGTGCCGGTGCGCTTGGAATAGATGAAGGTAAATGCACTGTCATAGCGGACCCTCCTCACCACATCCATGGTTTCCTGAAAATCTTCTTCCGTCTCGCCTGGAAATCCCACGATGATGTCGGTGGTCAGAGAAATGTCCGGCATGGCCGTTCTGATTTTATCCGCCAGTTTAAGATAGCTTTCCTTTGTGTAATGCCGGTTCATCCGCTCCAGAATCCGGCTGCTGCCGGACTGTAAAGGCAAGTGAAGATGACGGCAGATCTTTTTGGAGCCCCGCATCACCTCTATGAGTTCATCGGAAAGATCCTTGGGATGGGAGGTCATGAACCGAATACGCTGAAGTCCTTCCACCTGTTCCACCCGGCGCAGTAGCTGGGCAAAAGAAATGGGCTGCCGCAGGGTCTTGCCATAAGAATTCACATTCTGTCCCAACAGCATCACCTCCACCACGCCATCGGCCACCAGTTCCTCAATTTCCCCAATGATCTCCTCCGGCTCCCGACTCCGCTCCCGTCCTCTCACGTAGGGAACAATACAATAACTGCAAAAATTGTTGCATCCAAACATAATATTGACGCCGGATTTGAACGCATATTTCCGCTCCGCCGGAAGATCCTCCACAATATCTTCTGTGCCGTCCCAGATATCCATGACCATATCCCCGGATTCATGACGGGTATAAAGCAGCTCCGCCAACTTGAAAATATTGTGGGTGCCAAATACCACATCCACAAAACGGTAACTCCGTTTTATGGTCTGCGCCACATTGGGCTCCTGCATCATACAACCACATAAGACAATTTTTAAGTTTGGATTTTGTTTTTTTAGATGTTTCAAGTGACCCAATCGGCCATATACCTTTTGATTGGCATTCTCACGGACAGTACAGGTGTTATAGACCACCAGATCTGCCCTGTCCTCTTCCTCGGTCTCTTCATAGCCGATTTCCATTAAAATTCCCAGAAGTTTCTCAGAATCCTTGGCGTTCATTTGGCAGCCCACCACCAAATTATACACCAGCAGAGGACGCTTAAGGCGTTCCTGCTCTTTTCTGACCACTTCTCTCATCTTTGCCATGAAATAATACTGTCTCTCAGGCTCCCCCAAAGGAGGCTGCCCAGCGATATCAATTTGATCCAGATCGATCTGATGAAACAT
>CAJFUP010000143.1 GCA_904420225.1 uncultured Lachnospiraceae bacterium | reverse complement strand
GCAATTGTCCTTTCCCGTCCACCTCCACCTTTTTCACCACGTAGTACGGACAATGCACCAGATCTGTGACTGTGATTCCCTCTTTCTTCATCACTGTCTGCTCTGATTTTTCCTCCCGATAAGGCACTTCTATGACCTCCATACTCTGGCGGATATGGAGCGGGCGCGGCTTTCCGTCGGATAGCCGGTCATAATCGTATACCCGATACGTTATGTCGCTATTCTGCTGTGTCTCCAAGATCAGAGTTCCGGCCTTAATGGCATGTACACAGCCCGGATTAATTTGAAAAAAGTCACCTTTTCTCACTGGAATGGTACGAATGAGTTGACTCCAAAGTCCGCCATCAATCATTCGTTTCAAATCCTCCCTATCCTTGGCATGATGTCCAATGACAATCTCTGCACCGGGAGCGCAGTCCAATACATACCAGCATTCCGTTTTTCCCAGGGAACCATGCTCATGGATACCGGCATACGTATCATCAGGATGTACCTGTATGCTCAGATCTTCTTTTGCGTCAATAATCTTCACCAGCAAGGGAAACCGATCCCCCTTGGCTCCTCCAAAAATCTCCCGATGCTGTTCCCACAACTCGCTGAGTTTCCATCCCGCGTACGTTCCATTTTTCACAGTGCAGTCCCCATTGGGATGAGCGCTGATGCCCCAGCACTCCCCCGTATGATCACCGGGAATATGATATCCAAACTCCTTGAGCCTGCTCCCTCCCCAAATCATCTCTTTGAAAACCGGATTTAAAAAAATGAGATCTCTCATACGCGCTCATTCCCCTTTCTCGTTGAGGGCCAACTGCAGCGCACCCATAATTCCTTGATTATCATTGAGACTGGGAAGCACAATATAAGAATCCATATCTTCCAGCTCCTTCGTGCAGATGTATCCGTTTAACTGCCTTTTCACCTCTTCCTTTACCAGAGGAAGCATTTGCGCCTGATGCATGACGCCCCCTCCCAGAACGATTCTCTGGGGAGATAAAACTAAAATCAGATCCACCAATGCCTGTCCAATATAATATGCCTCCAACTTCCACACATCACTCCGATCCGACAGCTCGGCACCCTTTTTTCCCCATCTGGCTTCAATGGCAGGGCCTGCCGCCAGCCCTTCCAAACAAGCGCCATGATAAGGGCATTTTCCCTCGTAAAAATCTGACGGATGTTTTCTCAACAGAAGATGACCCGCTTCCGGATGCAGCATACCGTGAAGAAGTTTTCCATTGGCAATGATGCCCATTCCCACCCCCGTTCCGACGGTGATATAGATGCTGTTCTCCAGTCCCCTGGTAATTCCCCAGGTGGCTTCGCCCAAAGCTGCTCCATTGACATCCGTATCAAATCCCACTGGAATTTGAAGCGCGTTTTTGAACGCTCCCACCATATCAAAATTTTTCCACTCCAGTTTTGGGGTTGTGGTGATATACCCATATGTCCTGGAATGCTTATTCAAATCCACCGGACCAAAACAACCGATTCCCATGGCCTCCGGCTCTTTTTCTTTGAAATAATTCAATAATCGGGGAATGGTTATCTCCGGTGTTTCTGTGGGTATGGTCATCCGATCCAAGATCTCCCCTTTCTCATTGCCCACAGCACATACCATCTTTGTTCCCCCTGCTTCCAGCGCTCCTATTCTCATACCAGCCTCCATTTCCGCGGTTCGCAACCACAACTTAAAATCGCACAAGAAATCCCGCATTCTTCCCTGTCAGTTTACCATACAAACACCACAAATTCAATTTAAAAACAAAAAGGGAGTCCCAAGCGGACTTTCCCTTAAAATGCACTCTTGGAAAACACATTTTTAGAAATTCCCGCTGGGGACACCCTTCTGGCTGTTCCTTTGCAATACTTATTCTTCGGGCTTTTCCGCCTGGATAATGGCAGACTTCTGCATCGGAATCCGGCACGCCTTATTATTTCCAAATTCCACAATGACAGTATCTTCCGTAATGTCAATCAGCACGCCATAGAATCCGGAAGAGGTCAAAACGGTATCCCCCACTTCTAGAGAGGCCAGCAGCGCCTGCTGTTCTTTCTGCTGCTTCTTCTGCGGTCTGATGGCAATGAAATACATGGCGCCCACAATGACCACCAGATAAATCACAATCACCATGATGGACATTCCACCGCCCTCTGTCAAAGATAAAAACTGCATATTACATTCCTCCTGTGTTATTCCCCGGCCTCCATAGATGCCAGCATATTACATTTATACTCTTTATAAGTGTGATTGTCAATGGCTTGTCGGATTTCAGCCATTAAATTATTATAAAAATAGAGATTATGAAGAACACAGAGACGCATCCCCAGCATCTCTCCGGCTTTCAGCAGATGGCGAATATAAGCCCTGCTGTAATGCTGGCAGGCGGGGCATTGGCACCCTTCCTCCAAAGGTTTATCATCCAGCTGGAATTTGGCATTGGCCAGATTTAAACGCCCTTTTTTTGTATATACATGACCATGTCTTCCATTCCTGGAAGGATATACGCAATCAAAAAAGTCCACCCCGCGGTCCACCGCTTCCAATATATTGGCCGGGGTTCCCACTCCCATTAGATACGTGGGTTTATCCTGGGGAAGCTGAGGAACAACCGCGTCCAATATGCGGTACATTTCCTCATGACTCTCCCCCACGGCCAGTCCGCCCACCGCATATCCGTCCAAATCCATTTCCCGTATTCTCTGTGCATGCTCAATTCTCACATCCTCCAGGATTCCGCCTTGATTGATGCCGAAAAGCAGCTGCTCTTTATTGATGGTATCTTCCAAACTGTTGAGCCGCTGCATCTCCTTTTTGCATCGCTCCAGCCACCTGGCCGTCCTATCAACAGACTGCTGAATATACGAACGCTCCGCCACCGAAGAGGGACACTCATCAAAAGCCATGGCAATGGTTGAGCCAAGATTTGACTGAATCTGCATACTCTCTTCCGGTCCCATAAATATTTTATGGCCATCAATGTGGGAGCGAAAGTGGACTCCCTCTTCTTTGATTTTTCGCATTCCCGCCAATGAGAACACCTGAAAGCCACCGGAATCCGTTAAAATTGGTCTGTCCCAATTCATGAACCGATGAAGGCCTCCCAACTGCTTCACCACCATATCGCCGGGACGAAGGTGGAGATGATACGTGTTGGACAGTTCCACCTGCGTATGGATTTCCTTCAAATCCATGGTGGAGACGCCCCCCTTAATGGCCGCCGCTGTACCCACATTCATGAATACTGGCGTTTGAATGGTTCCGTGGACAGTGGTCATTTCTGCCCGTTTCGCTTTCCCATCCGTGGTTATTATTTTATACATACGCTGCCAGACGGTCTTAACCGCCTCTGCCTCCTTTCCGCCGACATACAGCCAAAAGGATGCCGCAAAACCAGCCTGTGATTTTACAGCATCCCTTTCCTCTCACCGCTTATGCCCTGGCACTTTTCTTTTCAACTTTTTTAGGGGAAGAATCCTTTTTCCCAGGAAACCTCTTCTTCATCACATACCACATGGCGCTGGTGAGACATACCGATGAATACGTTCCAGCCACAATGCCGACGATCAGCGGCAGCGCAAACTCTCTTATGGACTCCACGCCCAAAATGTAAAGTACAATTACCATGATCACAGTGGTCAAAGAAGTATTGATGCTTCTGCTCAGAGTCTGACTGACGGATAGATTCACCAACTCCGCCAATTCCATATCCTTATTATCCCGCAGGTGTTCCCGGATACGGTCGAAGATAACAATGGTCGCATTGATGGAATATCCCACAATGGTCAGCATACAGGCAATGAAGGTGCTGCCCACCGACCAGCGGAGCACTGCGTAGAAGGCCACCACCACCAGAACATCATGCAGCAGCGCTGCCACGGCACTGGAGGCAAATTTAATATCCTTGAATCGGAACCAGACATAGATCAGCATGAAGATGGCAGCAATAATCACTGACAACACAGCAGATCTCTGCATCTCTCCGCTGACAGTGGCGCCAATGGTTTCATATGTGATTAGCGACTGATCCACGCCGAAATCATCGGCCAGCTTCTGGTACAATTCTTCCCTCTCTTCCTGGGTCAGCTCTCTCGTCTTGATATTGACCTCATTGCTGTTTTGCACCGGAGTAATCTGTATATCATTATCCCCTGTCACTTGGGAAACAATGGGTTTCACCTCGTCATTGAGTTCATTGATGGTACGATTCTCATTGAACGTAACGCTGGTCGATGTACCGCCCTTGAAATCCAAGCTGTAGTTGAGAGCATCCCCTTGAACGCCGTTGACAATCATGGCCACAATGCCGACGCCAATGATAATGCCGGACAAAGCAAAACAAAGCCCTTTCTTTCCCAGGAAGTTAATGGTCTTTTTATGAACCACCTTGCCGTAAAACTTTTCGCTCTGCATCCCCAACGCATAAAATGCGTTTACCAGAGCCCTGGTCACAAACAAAGCTGTGATCATGGACAGCACAATGCCCAAGGCCAATGTCTGGGCAAAGCCGCGGACCGTACCGGAACCAACAATATAAAGAACTGCGGCTGCAATCAGCGTCGTAACATTACCGTCAATGATGGCAGAAAGAGCCTTGGAAAATCCTGCCTTGATGGCGGCGTTTACAGTTCTGCCGAGGCCGATTTCTTCTCTGATACGGGTAAAAATAATGACATTGGCGTCCACTGCCATACCAATACTCAATATAATACCGGCAATACCTGGCAGCGTCAATGTAATTTCTTCATTGAACGCCCCCAAAAGCACAATGATCAGTCCCGTATACAAAAGAAGGGCAATGGACGCAGCCACTCCGGGCATCCGATAAAGAACAATCATAAATACAATGATGATAACCAAACCGATGGCTCCTGCCATAAGGCTTGTCTGAACGGCTTCTTCTCCCAGTCTCGCTCCCACCACGCTGGAACGCAGCTCTCTCAATTCCACTGGCAGCGCGCCGATACGGATAGTGGACGCCAGTTTATTGGCCTCATCCAGGCTGCTCATACCGCTGATCTCACAGTTTTTGCTGTCGATTCTCTCCTCACACCGGGGAGCGCTCACCACTTCTCCATCATATACAATATAGAGAACACCGCTGGTCTCCGCCAGCTCTCCTGTAATGTCGGCGAATTTCTGCTGTCCCTCGTCCGTCAGTGTCAGCTGAACAATATAGCGCTGGTTGGAATCCGTTGTCTGACTATTCATATATCCCTGGGCATTTTCAATATCATTTCCATCCATAACCATGGTCCCCTCGGGATCATTGGCGTCCGTACAGAAAATTAATGTTCCAGGTTCTCCCAGCTCTTTTAGAATTTCATTGGCATCCGTGGCTCCAGGAATATCAATGGTAATGCGGTTGGATCCCTCCATATAAACCTGGGATTCTGTGGAATAATTTTCCACACGGTCCTGCAGTTTATCCTTGGTATCCTCCATGGACTGCTGAGAGGGATTCTCCTCCACTGCCTCGTATGTGATGCTGACGCCGCCTCGAAGGTCCAATCCCAGATTAATATCCGCCATGCTTCCCGAGGCATCGCTCCCCAGGCCAAAAATCGCCGTATAAATCACAAAAGCGGTTACTGCCAAGAGAGCAATCAGACTGAAAATACCTTTCCTCTTGCTCATTGTTTTCTCTCCTTCTGTCATTCCCAATGTTTTTTAGTCTTCTTCATCGGCCAAAGCCGCTTTGATCATAATGGCACACTCCACCCTCTTTCGCTCCATCTCACATCCGATATCATATGCGTCTATAATGGAACCGTGGAATTTATACGCATTGGCCGCGCATCCGCCGCTACAATAAAACTTCGCAAAACAGTCTCGACACTTTTCTTTGGCATATACATTACACAGTTTAAATTCGTCGCAAATATCCTTTTTGACGATTCCGTCAAACACATTTCCCAAAAGAAATTTTTCCTCTCCCACAAACTGGTGACAGGGATACAAATCACCCCAAGGCGTCACAGCCAAATATTCCGTACCAGAACCGCATCCGGAAAGCCGCTTGGCCACACAGGGACCCTGCTCCAGATCAATCATAAAATGAAAGAAATTAAATCCTCTTCCCTCTTTCCTTCTCTTTATGTACTCCTTGGCCAGTTTATCGTACTCCT
>CAJFUP010000142.1 GCA_904420225.1 uncultured Lachnospiraceae bacterium | reverse complement strand
TGCCAGCGAATATCGATACTTTTATGGATTCGATACGGATGCCAGCAAAGAGGAGCAGAGCGAATTTTACGCGGCGATGAAACAGCTGCTTGCCGATGTTGGGTTCCAGGGAAGCGCGGAATCTCGGTTTGACGCCAGAACCAGCTTCATTGGCCTGTACGGCGGTCTGTTCTTCATTGGGATCTTTTTAGGTGTTTTGTTTATCATGGCTGCTGTTTTGATTATTTATTACAAACAGATTTCTGAGGGTTATGATGACAAGGAGCGATTTGAAATCATGCAGACAGTAGGCATGAGCCGCCAAGAGGCGAAAGCTTCCATTCATTCCCAGGTGTTGACGGTATTCTTTCTGCCGCTGATCGTGGCGGGGATTCATGTGGCGGCTGCATTTCCCATGATTTCCAGAATTCTGGCTCTGCTTAATTTGATGAATACGAGGCTGTATATTACTTGTACATGTGTCTGTTTTTTAGTATTTGCGGTGATGTATATACTCATCTATTTCCTGACGGCGAGAGTTTATTATAGAATCGTCAAACGGTAACAGAAATCTCATGATTCAATGCAATGATAAATCCCGCACTTATGGATATCTGCTGTACCCCGCAGCGATATGGCTTTTTGTCAGCCTCATTATAACGCAAACCAGAAGAATGTCAGTAGTAAAAAATACAAGGATCTTTTGACCTGAATTCCCTTGTATGATAAAATCAATGTAGGGGTTAAAAGATATTTTGCCCTTTATGATACGCAGAACCATTACCATTGGGATTGTACCGGTTGGTACGGCTGGTGCTGTTTGTTTTGAGAGTGATCGGTAAAGGAGGAGGTTTCGTGATGAAATACAGAGAATTGGGGAAAACAGGATTGCAGGTAAGTGAAATCGGCTTGGGGGCGGAGTGGTTGGAGCGCCACAATGCAAAAGAAGTAAAAGAGGTGATTGACTGCTGCGAGAGCCAGGGAATCAACATTTTGGACTGCTGGATGTCGGAGCCCAATGTCCGCTCCAACATCGGAGCGGCCTTGAAGGGAAGGCGGGAAAAATGGGTGATCCAGGGGCATTTCGGCTCCACCTGGCAGAAAGGTCAATATGTCCGCACTCGAAATTTGGATCAGGTGAAGGCTGCGTTTTCGGATTTGCTGGCGCGGCTGCAGACTGACTACATTGACATTGGCATGATTCATTTTGTGGATGAAGAGGCTGAATTTCACCGCATCATGGAAGGGGAATTTTTGGCTTACGTAAAAGAGCAGAAGGCGCAGGGAGTGATCCGCCACATCGGTCTGAGTACTCACAACCCAAGGGTTGCCAAGCTGGCGGCCTTGAGCGGCCAGGTGGAGATGATTCTGTTCAGCATCAATCCCGCATTCGATCTGCTGCCTGCCAGCGAAGACATGAACACCTATTTTGCGGATACATATGAAGAGGGCCTGGGGGGAATTGATCCGGAGCGGGCAGAGCTTTATGGAATTTGCGAGCGGCAGGGAGTGGGAATCACGGTGATGAAGGGATACGCGGGAGGAAGACTGTTTTCCGCTCAGACATCGCCCTTTGGCGTGGCGCTGACGCCGGTTCAGTGCATCCACTATGCGCTGACCAGACCAGCAGTGGCCAGTGTTCTGGCGGGATACGATACGCCGGAACATGTGAACGCGGCGGTGGCCTATGAGACCGCCTCAGAGGAGGAGAAGGACTACGCCAGTGTTCTGGCTCATGCGCCCCGCCATGCCTATTCCGGCCAATGTACCTACTGTGGCCACTGTGCGCCTTGTCCCGTGGGCATTGACATTGCCATGGTAAACAAGCTGTACGATTTGGCCATGATGCAGGAGCAGGTTCCGGCTACAGTCCGGGCACATTATGGAGCGCTGTCGGCCAATGCCGCCGACTGCATTGCCTGCGGCGGATGTCAGGAGCGATGTCCCTTCGGGGTTGCCGTGGTGGAGAGGATGGAGAGGGCCAAGACCCTGTTTTAACCGAATCCAGGAAATCCCTTGTTTCCATTGCGAAGTGCAATTTTTATAACAGCTGTGCGCTGGCGTGTAAAGCGTATGAAAGGAGAAGAATAGGGATTATTATTTCATGTTGGCAAATCGTTCCACTGCTTTTGTGAAATTGGCGATGGTGAGATCGGCATCGCCGTGTTCTATGCCGTCCCGGACACAGTGTTTGATATGTCCCTCCAAAACCACTTGACCGGCTTTGTGTAAGGCTGACTTGGCTGCGTTGATCTGTGCCAAGATGTCTTCGCAGGGTACATCTTCGTCAATCATCCGGTCAATTGCCTGAACCTGTCCAATAATTTTTTTCAATCGCCGATGAAGATTGTCGGCATCCATACACTGTCTCATGAAAATTCCCTCCTGCTTTTCTGTTTTTGCGGATTTTGTCGCGCAAGACATTTCAGTTTTGATAAAGACCCAATGAAATCTTTTTCTATTATCAAAAGATTTTCGGGTTTTGTCAAGCTGTTATGGATGAGATTATGTTTTTATAAGAACAGTTCGGCCCTTGGGCCGTGAGGAAAACAGCGGCGAATGCCGTGGGCAGAATGGTTACTTTTTATGGAAAAATCACCGGCACTGTGGTACAATTTGGGATGAAGGACTAGGGAAAGCGGGATGGCACCAGTTCGTCTCGCCTGGGAAAGGAGAGTGAACCCTTATGGAATTACAGAAAGCATTGGAAAGCAGAAGAAGCGTGCGGGAATATCGACAGCAGCCGGTGGAGAGGGAAAAGATCGAGGCTATGATTCAGGCCGCGATTTTGGCGCCGTCTTGGAAAAACTCTCAGGTATCAAGATATTATGTGGTCACTGGTCAGGAGAAGCTGGAGCAGGTGAAGGAGGCGCTTCCAGAATTCAATCGGAGGAATGCGGAGAATGCGCCGGTACTGATTGTGACCTCCTTTGTTCAGAATCGTTCAGGGTTTGAGCGGGACGGTACGCCTTCCAATGAACTGGCCAACGGCTGGGGCTGCTATGACTGCGGTATGCATCATATGAATCTGCTTCTCAAAGCCACCGAGCTGGGGCTCTCCACTTTGGTTATGGGAATCCGGGATGCGGGCCGTTTGAAAGCGATTCTGGAGATTCCGGACACGGAGACTGTGGTCAGTGTCATTGCCGTGGGATACAGCGATGCGAAGCCGCAGTGCCCCAAGAGGAAGACAGTGGAGGATATCGCGCGTTTTTTCAGCTGAAGGCCGACACGGCTGCTGTCGGAGCTGACGGAGCACATCATTGCCAATGAGATTCAAGCGCCCCACGAAATGCTGAGAAAAGAATTTCAGTGAGGCGCTCAAGGTCTGTGTACCGCGTAGACGCGGTCAGGAGCGGCGGTCATATACAGCGGTGATGACAGGCTTTCCCTCTCTGTCCAGCAGAGGGGTCATGCCGCCGCCGTATCCGCACCAGCAGTTTTGCCTGATGAACCAGAACTGTATTCATTATGACACCCTCCGTATGGGGTGTCAATCCTTATTTATTTTGGCGAAAAGCTATTTTTGGCGGTCAGGAGATGTCCTGGCCTTTTTTGATATTTTTATTTATGGAAGCTATGTGGATGAAAACGCCGCCGACAGGAGTCGGCGTTGTGGAAAAAAGTGTCGCTGTGTTTCAGTTTGTGGTATGATAGTGATGAAAACTGATGTGGGGAAACGGGGATCTTCCTCAGCATCCCTGCCAGGTGGCCAGTGTGCCCAGCGGTACAGGAGAGAGGAGAAAATAACAATGAAAATCGTAATTGCCATGGATTCGCTGAAAGGGAGCCTTACTTCGCTGGAGGCGGGCTGTGCTGCAGCGGAGGGTATACGCCGGGTGTTTGATGATGCCCAGATTTTGATCAGGCCTATGGCTGACGGAGGGGAGGGAACTGCCGCAGCTCTGACTTACGGGCGGGATGCGGTTAATGAAACTGTCCCTGTCACTGGGCCACTGGGACAGCCCATTGAAGTCACGTACAGCCGTTTTCCAGAGACTGGAACCGCTGTTCTGGAAATGGCCGCCGCCGCCGGGCTTCCTCTGGTACCCGCCCATCAGCGGGACCCTCTAAAGACCACCACATACGGGGTCGGTGAGCTGATTCGGGACGCCATACACAAAGGCTGCCGCCGTTTTATTTTGGGCTTGGGAGGAAGCGCCACCAATGACGGCGGTGTGGGAATGCTGACCGCTCTGGGATATGACTTCCTTGATCGTGACAGCCGCCCCATTGGGCCGGGGGCTCTGGGACTGTCCCATCTGCATGCCATTTCTGAGGAGCATGTACTCCCCCAGTTAAAGGAATGCCAGTTTCTGGCGGCATGCGATGTGACCAATCCCCTCTGCGGCAGCCAGGGGTGCAGTGTCGTGTTCGGCCCGCAAAAAGGAGCCGATGCCGTCATGGCGGCTTCCATGGATCAGTGGATGGCCCGCTATGCATCTCTGGCCAAGGCTTTGTATCCCCAGGCAGATCCCGAGGCTCCCGGTTCCGGAGCTGCCGGGGGGATGGGGTTTGCGCTGTGCGCCTTTCTAGGCGCATCCCTCCGTCCAGGCATTCAGATGATTTTGGAGGAGACAGGATTGGAGGCAGCCATTCGCCAGGCCGACGTGGTGATCACTGGGGAAGGACGGATGGACGGGCAGACCGCCATGGGAAAGGCCCCGGCGGGAATTGCTCAGGCTGCCAAGCGCTATGGAAAACCTGTCTTGGCCCTGGTGGGCAGCGTTTCCTGCGATGTTTCCAGCCGCTGTCAATTGGGCATAGATGCTGTTTTTCCCATTTTGAGAAGCCCCATTACTTTGGAGGAAGCCATGGAGCCCGCACGGGCCAAAGCCAATATGGCGGATACTGCCCAACAGGTGTTCCGTCTGTGGAGTATATGCCAGGCCGCTGACTGATCACTGCTAAGGAATCGGGAGGCAAATTCACATGGCAAGAAAGCGCAATGACGTTCCGGAATTGGCGCAGGGATGGTACTGTGGATAGGATTGCTTTTCCAGTTTTGGAATGGTATGATGGAGGAAGGTTTCGTTTCCCAATACGTATGTTTTGGAGAGTCCTTGGAAAGAGAGGAAAAACAAACAGATGACAAAACAGGAAGCTTTAAAAACATATTTTGGCTATGATTCATTCCGCCCAGGACAGGAGACACTGGTGGACGGAATCCTCTCCGGACGGGATGTTCTGGGGATTATGCCCACCGGCGCGGGAAAGTCCATCTGTTACCAGATCCCGGCGCTGCTGCTGCCGGGGGTCACTCTGGTGATTTCGCCGCTGATCTCTCTGATGAAGGATCAGGTGACGACACTGAACCAGGCGGGGATTCACGCTGCCTATCTCAACAGTTCCCTGACAGCAGGGCAGTTTCGCACGGCGCTGCGGTATATGGCCCAGGGACGGTATAAAATTGTGTACGTGGCGCCGGAGCGTTTGCTGACCGATTCGTTTTTGGACGCAGTAAACGGCATGGAGATTTCCATGGTCAGTGTGGACGAGGCCCACTGCATTTCCCAGTGGGGGCAGGATTTTAGGCCCAGCTATCTGCGGATCCGCCAGTTTGTGGACGGATTGAGGAATCGCCCCGTCGTCAGTGCATTCACAGCCACGGCCACCAGGCAAGTGCGGGAGGATATTTTGGCTCTCTTGGATCTGGAGAACCCGGTGACGCTCACCACGGGATTTGACCGAAAAAATCTGTTTTTTGCCGTGGAACATCCGGCGGATAGGATGAAAGCGCTGATGAACCATCTGCAAGAACATGAGGGAGAGTGCGGCATCATTTACTGCCTGACCAGAAAGACCGTGGACGAAGTATGGGAGACGCTCAATGCCCGAGGATATGAGGCGGCTCGCTACCATGCGGGTATGGGTGATGAGGAGAGACGGCAGAATCAGGATGATTTCATTTATGATCGGCGGCAGATCATGGTGGCGACCAACGCTTTCGGCATGGGCATTGACAAGTCCAATGTGCGTTATGTAATCCACTACAATATGCCCAAAAACATGGAGAGTTATTATCAAGAGGCGGGCAGGGCCGGGAGAGATGGCCTGTCGGCGGCGTGCATTCTGTTTTATGGCGGCCAGGATGTGGTGACGAATCAGTTTTTCATTGACCGCATGGAACCGCCGGAGGAAGCCGATGAAGTCACCGGGGAGGCCATCAAAGAGCGGGAGAGAGAGCGGTTAAAAAAGATGACTTTTTACTGCTTCACCAGCGACTGCCTCAGAGATTATATTTTGCGATATTTCGGCGAATATGGTTCCAATTACTGCGGCAATTGCTCCAATTGCCTGACCCAGTTTGAGGAGACGGATGTGACAGACATCGCGGCGGCGCTGGTGGGCTGCATCAGGGAAAGCCGCTGGAGATACGGAATGACCATGATTGTGGATACGGTGCACGGCAGCCGGGGAGCCAAGGTACGAAAAGGGCGCATGGATGAAAATCCCTGGTATGGCTCTTGCTCTTCTGTGCCGGTGTATCGGCTCCGTCAGGTCATGAACCATCTGATTCTCAAAGGATATCTTCAGATTTCCCATGGGGAATACCGTGTGGTGACACTGACGGAGCGGGCTGCGGCCCTGGAAGAAGGGGAGCGGATCAGCATGAAAGAGGCCAAAAAGCAGCCGAGACAGCAGACCAAACAGGCAGACCAGGGAAAGAAGCATCCAATATCGTCTTTGACTTCGGCAGATGGCCTGGAGCCGGACTATGCTTTGTTTGAAAAACTGCGGGCGCTGCGTCTGGAGATCGCCAAAAAGGAGAAAGTGCCGCCCTACATCGTGTTTTCAGATAAGACACTGATGCAGATGAGCCAGGATAAGCCCTCCAGCCGGGAGGAGATGCTTCAGATATCCGGGGTGGGAGAAGTCAAATATCGGCGCTACGGGGAAGCATTTCTTCGTATCATTCAACAAAATTGACATGAGATTAAGGCAATCCGATAACCGGATGGAATCTATGATTGTCCGCATGCGCAGGACAAAGAAAGAAGGAAGATTATGAAAAAAATGAATATATTTCATATTGCTGCAGAAGGATTGGAAGATTTTCGCCAGGTGGCTGCCCAAGCCAAGGAACTGGGAGCTACGCATATGATGGTGGGAGATCTGCCAAGGAGCCGGTGGATGTGGGAACAAGATTTAACGGATCCTTATCCCAATTGGAGCATGGGGCATGCTCAGCTGTTTAAACTGGTGTGTCCGCCGCAGCTGAGCGCGTATCTTCCCCAGGAACATATCCGTCAGTGCTTTGAGCTGGTGAAAGCAAGATGTGAGATTCTGCGGGAATACGGACTGCGCCCGGCACTTTTCAGCAACGAGCCGTTTTGGCTTCCAGAGAAAGCATATCGGGATCATCCCAAATGGAGGGGAGCCAGATGTGATCATCCCAGGCGTTCCCGCAAACCATATTACAGTCCCAATATCGACAATCCAGAAGTACTTTCCATGTATCGCTATGCCATGCGGGAGCTGGTGAGGGAAACTGGCATAGAATTCTTCCGCTTCATGAGTAATGACAGCGGCGGCGGCATCAGTTTCAGCAGCGGTACATACTGCGGGCCCAACGGTCCGTCTTCCAGCCGTGCAGTCACCATGGCTGACAGGATCTGCGGATTCATGGATGCATTGTCGGAAGGTGCCAGAGAAGGCGGCGTAGAGGCGATTATCCATTTTAATTCCGATATCCCTTTCAAAGCTGTGGAAGAATCCATCGGCGCTGTGTGGCCCAGATTGAAGGAAAACCAGATCGTAAATGGCCGGGATAAAGATGGTCATCATCCCATCAGCAGCATCAGCGATTTGGGGGCGCCAAGAGAACCAGTGAAAAAGCTGCCCAGGACAGTGCAGTTTGCCCGTTTCCTTTTGGAGGCGGAAAAACAAAGCCGCCCCATTGTATTGTTTGATGTGCCTCGATCAGATTTTGAAGAAGCGTTTCTCTGCATGAAATTGGCCCGGGAAAGAAAGCTGGAAGATATCACCGATGCCTATGCCCTTCTGAAAGAGTGCGCTGTGGCTGTGGCCGGGCATGCGGGGGCAAGCCGTCTTGTGGATGCCTGGGAAGCCATGGATGAGGGCTTTTCCCATCTGTCCCACACAGGCCTTGATCTGATCATGTACGGCTGCCAGCATCAGAGATGGATCAATCGTCCATTTCTGCTTTTTCCAGAAGAACTGTCTCCGGAGGAGAAGCGATATTATAGAGCGTTCCAGTTTCAGGCCATGGGGGAAACGGAAGCGGATGATCTGATGAATCTCCAAGGAATCGAGGGAGCCAGAGGATTCACATCGGCCTTTCTTATCAATGAAACCATGCAAAAAGCCATTGGCAGTATGAAAAAGGCCGTTTGTCTCCTGGAAAGCATCCAAGCCGACGGCAAAACTCAGCCGGATCCGGCTAAACTGAATTTGCTGATTCTGCGGATTCGGGCGGAAATCTGTTTCTTTGAAAATGTGCGCAATGCCGTGCGTTTTCAGGAATTAAAGGACCGGACAGACCGAGAAACGCCTCCGGTTTTGTCACTGCGCTGGCCCACGAGAAATGACAGCCGAATCGAAGAGTTTCAGAATATTACCAGGGATGAGATTGAGAACACCTATGAATTGATGGAGATTTTAGATGGACATCTGGAAGAAATTCTTCGCTGCGTATCTCCAGAGGAAGAGGATATATTTGTGTACAGCACGGAGTTTATCAAACAGCTGAAATGGAAGGCAGAAACCATGTTGGATCATATGGATGATGGAAAACGGGTGTATGAGACCCATAATATTTAGTTTCGTAAGATAGGAAAGGAAGGAACGGAAAGATGAAGCTTTTGATTGTCAGACACGGGGATCCAGATTATGAGAGGGATTCCTTGACACAAAAAGGATGGCGGGAAGCGGAGTACTTGGCGGAAATGTTGTCTGGGATTGAAACAAAAGCATATTATGTATCGCCGTTGGGGCGCGCCAAGGACACTGCCTCCTGCACACTGAAACGGGTGGGAAAAACGGCAGAAGAGTGTCCGTGGCTCAGAGAGTTTGCGCCGCGGATCCGGCGGCCAGACGTGGCGGGGGAAAAGATGATTGCCTGGGATTGGCTTCCCCAAGATTGGCTGAAGGAAGAAAACTTTTTCTGTCGGCATACCTGGCATGACGCGCAGACCATGCGTGAGGGAAAGGTCAGGGAGGAGTACGATTGGGTGACACAGCAGTTTGACCGCCTTCTGGCAAGGCATGGGTATGAGAGAGAGGGAGAGTACTATCGGGCAAAGAAAGCAAACAACGATACACTGGTATTCTTCTGCCACTTCGGAGTGGAGTGTGTGCTGCTCAGTCATCTGCTCCATGTCTCGCCCATGGTTCTCTGGCATGGTGTGTGCGCGGCCCCATCCTCTGTCACCAAGCTGGTAACCGAGGAGAGGCGGGAGGGAATTGCCAATTTCCGCATGCTGTATTTTGGCAGCCTGGCTCATCTGTATAAACACGGAGAAGAGCCGTCCTTTGCTGCCAGATTCTGTGAGTGCTACGATAATAAAGAGGAACGCCACGACTGAAGCATTGAACATGCCTGCAGACGCGGATGGGAGTTTTACATATGAAATCAGACGTATTGGATATGATGAGAGATATCAATGGCGCGCTGGGAGTACAGACTTTGTTTTTGGCGCCCCCCTATGAAGATATCAAAAAAATGGACTTTGAAATCGGGCAGAAATTGTATGTTGATTTTCAGTATGAGTCGATATGGAGGGAGCTGGAGGAGAACTGTCTGGAGGATACAGTTTATGTGATGAGGAATTCGCTGTACATGTATCACACCATTTTTCGTTTTCCCGAGCCCATTGTTGAGGAATACGGATATCGGTTTTGCATCATGGGACCGGTTTTGTTCCAGCCCCTTGTCCAGGAAGAGTTTCAGGAGATCATGCGGCAGCACAAGATCGACAGCCAGTATGCCTACAGCCTTCAGGTGTTTTACTCCCGCATACCGGTTTTGGAGACTTACGAATTCTGGAATAATATTGTGCTCCATTTTTGCCGCCTGATTTTTCAAAAAGAAATCCGCATGGTGCAGAGTCATGAACCGGGCAATGCTTTCCTGCGTGTCAATGTCTCGGAGCTGTCGGCCCAGCCGGATCCTCAGCTGGCGGTGGACACCATCGAGAAGAGGTATGAGGCGGAGAACGCCATGCTGCAGGCGGTGAGACAGGGGAATGTGTCGGAGGCAGTGCTTCGCCACAATCAATTTCGCCAGTATAGGATCCTGCCCAGAAGCAGCGACTCGGTGCGGAACATGAAGAATTTATCTTTTGTGATGAATACGCTGCTGCGGAAGGCGGTGGAAGAGGTTCATGTACATCCTATGTATATCGATGATTTGTCCTGTCGTATGGCCATCCGCATTGAAAACTGTACCAGTGAAAGTCAGCTGCAGAAACTGAGCAATGAAATGGTGCGCAAATACTGCCTTCTGGTGCAGAACCACTCCCGCATGGGCTACTCCAGTCTGGTGCACGATTGTCTGGATTACGTGGACTTCCACTATTCGGAACCGCTGTCCCTGAAGGATTTGGCGGAGCGGTTTTCCGTCAGCAGTACATATCTGTCCTCATTATTTAAGAAAGAAGTCCACATGAATCTGATTGAGTACATTCAGTCGGTGCGGCTTAGACAGGCACTGGTTCTTCTGAATACCACCCGTCTTCCCATCCAGGAGATCGCCGGGCAGTGCGGGTTCTTGGACGTCAACTATTTCACTCGGGTGTTTAAAAAGTCCTATGAAGTGTCCCCCCGGGAGTACCGCAATAAGATCCGCGGCACATAAGGAATCAAATGGACGCGCTTGCGCGTCCATGGACTGCTGTTGTGATAATGGAACAAATGTGGTATACTTCTGAAAAAATTGTTACACCATCGGCGAAGGTGTATGGAAATGAGAACAGATGAATCTCTGCCATTTGTGCCGCTGATGGAGAGCGGAGCGGATTATGAAATATAGAAAACCTGATTACTATGATACCTTTGTCTGTATTGCCGACCGGTGTCCGGCCACCTGTTGTCAGGGGTGGCAGATTGCCATCGACGATGAGACGCTAAAAGCTTACTGGAACCTGCAGGGCAGCTTTGCCAATCGCCTGAAGAATTCTGTAGACTGGGAGTACGGCGTTTTTTGTCAGTATCAGGGTAAGTGTGAACTTCTCAATGAAAGAAACCTTTGTGATCTGTATGAAAATCTGGGAGAGGCGTATCTTTGTGACGCGTGCCGGGAGTACCCCCGCCATGTGGAAGAGTTTGAGAATGTCAGAGAATATTCCCTCTCCCTTTCTTGCCCTGAGGCAGCCCGCATCCTTTTGACGCAAGAGGGGCGGGCTCAGTTTATTGAGTGGGAAACGGAGGAAGAGGAGCAGTTTGAAGAGGGATTTGATTCCCAGCTGTATGGAGTACTGCTGCAGGCCCGGCAGATCATGTGCGACATACTCATGAGCCATCGGCAGCCGTTTGCTGTGTCCATGGAACTGGTGCAGATGCTGGCGGAAAATCTCCAGGGGCTGCTGGATGAGGGGCAACTTGCCCTTGCGGATACCGTGCTTGGGCGCTTCCAGCCAATGGAAGAGCAGGAGCAGAAGGAGGCAGCCCGCAGAGCTCGTATTCGCAGAAGCAGACGGTGGGATACCTGCGGGGAAGAGCTGAAGCTGCTGCGGACCCTGCCGCACACAGATCCCACATGGATGGAGATTCTGGATTGGATGGAAAATGAGCGGGAGAGGCTGGGACGAGATGGCTGGGAGGCCCTGCATGGGGCGTTGGAATCTGGCCGGGGATGTGGGAACGGCATGCCCGCAGATCGTATGCAATGGGAGGAGAAAGCCGCTCGGCTGGCGGTAAGTTTTCTCTACACGTATTTTTGCGGAGCTGTATACGATGGGCAGATGGCCGCCGCGTGCCGCTTTGCGGTATTTTGCGCGGACTGGATACTGGAGTTGGCGGCGGCTCAATGGCAGAGACAAGGAAGGAAAGAAAGACCGGATGTGGTGACGGCGGCCTGGCGGTTTTCCAGGGAAATGGAGCATCGGGATGAAAATCGGGAGGCTTTGCAGGAATATCTGGAGAAAAGAGGGCGCAAGGTATGAAAAAAATTGCGCTGGAAGAGCTGGAAAAAAGGTATGGCGCCAAGTCGTATGAAGAACTGGTGCAGCTTGTCTGCCGGGAGCTTAAGCAGGGCAGGATCCGTCCGGTGAAGGCGGCGGGTACCAATGGGAAGAAACCGGCACTGTATGTTTCGTACTGGCTTTCTGAAGAAAAACGGGATGACGCCTGGCTCAAGGAAGAACTTAAATATGCGTTGAGTCCCGTCATTTCGCCGGATTACTATTTGAATCATCTCTCCGTATATGAGGAGGAGCGGCCCAATGTGCTTTTGCTGGATACGTTTCTCAAAGCCAACCGTACCTCCCTTGCCCATCCGGTGTCGGTCAATGAGAGGAGTTTCGCTGTCTGGGGAGAGGAGAAATTTCTTACCAGGGGCGGGGGGAGGAAACTTCTGAGTCACTGCGGTCTGTCTATGGAATTTCTAAATGTATATGCGACAGCGGAGCCCCTGGCTTATTACAGTCACACCCGCTCCATTCCCCAGGATCTTTTAATTTTGGAAAATAAGGACCCGTTTTACAGCATGAGACGCCATCTCATGGAGGGAAACCATACCATACTGGGCTGTCAGGTGGGAACCCTCA
>CAJFUP010000141.1 GCA_904420225.1 uncultured Lachnospiraceae bacterium | reverse complement strand
TTCATTGAGACGCATTCCCAGGCTGCCGTCTCCTTTCTGATACAGCTCCACCCGGCTTCCTTCACCTGAAATATACGTTCCTACCGCCTGCTCCATGGTCTCCTGGGACCATGGTTCCTCCTGCCATGCGGCTCTGCCTCTCACCGGACTCAAACCGTGATACATCCGCATGGCTCCATCGGCAATTAGACTCACCGGTACGCCAGAGGTATTGCACAGTACAATCACCGCTGCATCTGCCTCATAAGACCAGGAAATATTGGACGATACCCCCGGAAGGCTTCCGCCGTGGCCAATGACCGTCATATCATCCAGCTGATCAATGGAAAGTCCATATCCGTAATAACTCTGATGGCGGTATATCTGCCTGGGTTTGCACATTTCCTCAATCCCGTACTGGCTGAGAATCTGCGTTCCATTGAGTCCCATTCCTTTATTCAGATACATGGCCACATATTTTTTCAAATCAGCCAGCGTGGATTTCATAGCCCCGCCGCCATTGAGCACAAAAGCATTGTCGTGGTAATCTCTGTGATGTGTTTTCACTCCGTCTTCTGTTTTATACAGCACTGCTGCGTTGGGATCCTGGGATGGCTTCACGAAATCGCATCCGCTTCTGTTCATGTTCAAGGGTTTTAGTATACGCTGATTCAAATAATCTGCGTAAGATGCTTCCCCGCCGTATCGGCGGATAATATCAGACAGCAGCCCAAATCCGTCATTACAGTAGCTCAAGTACTGGCCGGCACGGCCATTGAGTCCATGTTTCATGGTCTGTTCATCCAATCGCTGCGCCACCAGCCTGATCCCTTCCTGCGCCAATTTATCACTGTATGCCAGATCTCCTTCCACATTTTCATCCAGCCCCAGCTTTTCGGCCACCTGATCCACCACGATTCTTGGCAAAGGAAAGAATCCGCCGCTGTGGCAAAGGAGATGCCAGATGCGAACCGTATCCTGATTCTTATTGGTAAACTCCGGTATGTATTGGCTTATGGGATCATTGAGACTGATGATACCCTTTTCTGCCATCTGCATGATAGCCAGACTGGTGAAGGATTTTGTCACAGAAGCCAGCCCAAATATGGTGTTTTCATCCACAGGCAGCCCTGCTTCTTTATCCCGATAGCCAAAAAACTTCTGATATTTCGTATCCCCTTTTCCGTCCACTATGGCCAGCGCAATGCCGCAGGCATCGTATTCGCGCCCTATGTCCTGAACCATTTGCTCCAAAAGAATCCGATTTCCCTTGGAAATCCTGTCCATATTACCCCTTCCTTCCGCTATACTTTGCTATCAATATATTTGATTATCGCTTTATTGCATTAAACTTTCATGGTATAAAAAATAGCAAGAGTGCTGATTCTCCCAGACAAATAGCACCTTTGCTACTGATAACGAGTATATAAGTTATTCATTTTTATGTCAAACTTTTTTCACACATTTTTTGGATTCTTTTTCTTTTTCTCGCTTTTTTTTAATTAGGTTGTTTCTGGCTTCTTTTTAGGCTATAATATTCCCAAATAGTTGCGCCAATCTGACAGGAAAGCGCCGCCCGGCGCTAAAAGGAGTAAAAGCATGGCTAAAAGAAACCTATTAATTGTAACGGCAAATACCACAGCCAAGGTGGGCATGGCTTCTTACCTTTCCTCCATCTTTCACACACATCTTCATGTGGAGGCCAGCCGGGCCTGTGACATATCGCAGCCGCTTCTGGCATCGGCAGACTGTATTTTGTATACCACAGAAGCTGTGCGCGATATGCTGCATCAAAAAGAGGCCATTCCCTCTCATATTCATGAACTGGTCTGTACCCGCACGTTTAATCACACCTACCTCAATAAGATCCTGCAGATTCCTCTGGGATCGTTTGTATATGTGGTCAACGATTTTGAATCCAGTACCTATGGAGTAATTCAGCTGCTGCGGGAATTTGGCTTCTCCCAATACCATTTTCTTCCTTATTATCCGGGATGCGGTCCTGTCAATCCCAATGTCCACTATGCCATCACCCCCGGTGAAATCAGTATGGTGCCTCCGGGGATTCCGCATGTGATCAATATTGGCATCCGTGTACCTGATATTTCCACCATCCACGCCATTATCATGCATTTCTGCCTTCCCGGCAGCCTGGCTGATGAGATCACCCATAACTATATCAACCATATTGTCCAGACACTCAAGCTCTCCCATCAGCAGCTGAGCCAGGCCATTGATACCCAAAACCTGACGCAGACCATCCTGGATAATATCACCAATGGGATCTGTCTGACAGACCGGGATTTTAAAATCCTTATGAGCAACCCAACTTTTTTCCAGACACTGGGGATTCCTCTCCAGGCCGGCACCGAAAGCGGAAGCTTAAAAGAGTTATTCCAAAAATATGGATTTTCCTTCCATCTGGCCGCCGGAGAAACGCAGCATTTTCTCAGTCTGCACCGCGATCCTGTGCGTCTTTGGGTGCAGGAAGTAGATAATCTCAGCCACTCTCCCATGCTGCTGGTTCATGCGGATTTATGCGGACCGGAGGAGATAAATCCTCCTTCTCTGCTCCCTCCCGGCGAAGGCGTTTCCGATGATTCCTTCCAAAATCTTTCGGCAGTCAGTCCAGCCATGACCCGGCTCCTGCGGACAGCCAAGCGTTTATCTCTGACAGATTATCCCCTTCTCATCCAGGGCGGCAGTACCCCTGAGCGGGAATCTCTTGCTCGCTCCATCCATAATAACTCCAGGCGCAAAACTGCTCCATTTGTTATTTTTTCACCGGCGTCTGTCAATGACAGCAATATTGTTTCACAGCTTTCCGGTTTTTTCTATGAAAATACATCGGGAGAACGAATACTGGAAAGTGGGCTGCTCGCCCAGGCCAATCATGGCACGCTTCTGGTTCAGGGAGCTGAACAGATGTCTTTTCCCATGCAGGAATTTTTTCTTCGCACCCTGCAGAAAAACTGTATCATCCCCTGCGGCGGAACGAGAGAAATCCCCGTTAATTTCCGCCCCATTTTTTCCGCATCGGAAGACCTCTATGAAAAGGTCAAAAGCCATGCTTTTTCTAAAGAATTGTTTTTTTTGATATGCATAAGCACTCTGGAAATCCCTCCGCTGAAAGAGAGACAGGAGGACGTGCTTTCCTATATGGATTTTTTCCAAAAAAAATTATTTCCTCATCTGGTTAGCCAGGAAGATCTTTTCACCCCTGGCCTGCTCTCTTTTTTAAAGCAATACTCCTGGCCCGGCAATGTGATGGAAATCCAAAACCTATTTCAATTTTTTTCCTGCGTCTACGACGGCGCTCCATTGGAACTGGGAAGCCTCCCCCCCTATTTGCTGCGCCAGGCAGTCCATGGCAAACACCTTCTGACGGAACAGGAGCGTATGATTCTTCTTATCATCCAGCAAAATCCCAAAGCCGGACGCGCCTCCATCCAAAAAGCACTGGCTGAGCAGGGGACGGCGCTGACCGAGGGAAAAATCCGAAAAATTCTGCAGTCCCTGGCAGGCCAGGACTATATTCATATCAACCGTACCAAAGGGGGATGCGAAATTACAGGGCTGGGATGTATGCTTCTGCGCTAGCCACCGAACGGGAAATCCGCCACCGTGCATGCCCTTTTTCTCAAAAAATAAGACCTTATATCACAGTTCTCCCATGATATAAGGTCTATATTTTTTTATTCCATCACATCTTCAGCCCAACATCTCACACCTTGGAGTACACTTAAAATACCACGCGCCAAAGCAGAATAGACAGGGCTTACTTGTTGTTGATAGCTGCCTGTGCAGAAAGGAAAAAACAATGGGGTTTTTTATGAAATCGCTGTTGCTCTCATTCTCTTTCCTATGTAATGAGGAAATC
>CAJFUP010000140.1 GCA_904420225.1 uncultured Lachnospiraceae bacterium | reverse complement strand
TTTCGCATTGTCAATGAACACGGTATTAGTGTAGCGGGACAAAGCGGGAATCTTGTGCCGGCGGATAAAAAAATGTATGCCTTGCGGGATGTCACGGGAACCGTAGAAAGCATTCCTCTGATTGCGTCTTCCATAATGAGCAAAAAACTGGCCTCTGGCAGTGATGCGATTTTATTGGATGTGAAAACTGGAAGCGGCGCCTTCATGAAAAATATTGAGGATGCTGAAAAGCTGGCTGAAACCATGACATCCATAGGCCGCCATTGGGGGCGGCGTATGGCGGCCATGATAACCAATATGGATCAGCCTCTGGGAATGGCCGTAGGGAATACGCTGGAAGTCATAGAGGCCATAGAGACGCTGAAGGGAGACGGACCAGAGGATTTGACGCAGCTTTGTCTGGACCTGGCGGCGGAAATGATGGTTCTGGCAGGAAAAGGGTCCAGGGATATATGCCGCCGGATGGCTTGGGAAACCCTCACATCGGGCCGGGCTTTTGAAAAATGGAAAGAGATGGTAAGGGCCCAAGGTGGAGACGTAACACTTATGGATCATCCAGAACGCTTTCCCGCAGCGCCGTATTCAAGAAATATCTTGGCTCCCTGCGATGGCTATGTCGCTCATTTGGATGCGGAAGGATGCGGTATCGCCGCCTCCCTTTTGGGGGCGGGGAGAGCGAAGAAAGAGGACAGGATCGATGTTACCGCCGGAATCCGGTTTTTAAAAAAGTGCGGTGATCCTGTGAAAAAGGGAGAACCCGTGGCATTGCTGTATACATCTGTTCAGGAATACCTTGACAAAGCGGAGGAGAAAATGAGGCAATCTCTGGAGATCGCCGATAATCCTCCTCCAAAGCTTCCCATGGTATTTCGCTGGATCTCATAAAGAAAATGTGGAAATTGTACCTTGCCAAATCCGGCGTTATGGTCTATAATAAAACCATAAATAATCCTGGGGTGTTCGAGAATCCTGTTTTTTTGAACCTACATGACATAAAAAGGGATTCCTAGATTGCTGGATGGATGTCAGGCCTCCTCTGAGTGGAAGGCAGAAGTTCAGCTGCGGTTGCCCACCTAGCTAGGCTAGGCGTCAAACTGCAGGAGACGGCACCTTGGGATTATATACATAAGACAAATGAAGAGAAAATACAAAAGAGAAACAGCCGTTTGCCGAGGTTTGGCGGGCGGCTGTTTTTATTTTAGAAAGTTGGCCGATGATGCGGCGGGAGGGTTCATGGCAATACGAAAACGGCTTATGGTGCGATGGGGAGTGCTTCTGGCGGTTGGGGCTGTCGCATTGGGATTCTTTTTGGGGATACATAACTGTGGGAGAATCAGCAAAAGCCGAATCAGCCGGGGTCAGGCGGCCAAAGCCATTGCACTGGTGTTTACCACAAGAGAGGACTGCCTGCAAGAGGATATCACACGCTTTCCTATCCAGGATGCGGACGGATGGTTTGTTCCTTACATGGAATATCTTTACGACATCGGCTGTTTTGATGAGGAGGAAATCCCCGCCACGAGAAAAAGCGCCGAGGGAAGTCTGACAGGGGAAGAACTATTTCACATACTGAATCGGCTGAAGATCATTGGAGATTGGGACTATTTAAAAAAAGAACCTCTCTCGGAAGCGCTTTGGTGGCGAGTTTATGACAGGATTTTGGAAAGTTATGATACCGCAGGCCACGTGGAGCCTGTTACTGTTACGATACAGTCTGTACTGTCGGCAAATTCGCTGGAAGATGCCTGGCAGGTTCAGACAGATCAGGGAAAGTTTCGTTTTGATGGGATGGCTTTGGACTATTATTCCGGAAAAACAGTGAAAGCGCTGGCAAGAGACCAGGAGATGATACGTATATTGGAAATTCTGCCGGAAACCAGCATGGATGAAGAGCCCCAGAACCAGGCAGAAGAAGGGCTGCCCGAAAAAAATCAAGAAGAAGATTCGCCCACCATCCGTGTGCTGATTCAGGCGTCCAACTATACGGGAAAATTCCATGAGTCAGTGGTGATCACCAGTGAGGAAGCGTTTACTCTGGGATATGGAGAAATTACACAGAGATACGACGGAGGGAGTCAGGTGACCATAGACAGAAATCTTTTGGAATTTGCCGGAGGACGGTTAAAGGCACGGGCAGATCATGGGGGAAGCATTACACTGCTGTCTGTGGAGCGAGCAGGGGGGATCCCTTCCTACCCGGGAAGCATGCAGTTTTATTTGGAAGATCAGGGAATTGTAGCTGTTAATGAAGTGGCGCTGGAAGAATATCTATGCCGTGTGGTGCCCAGTGAAATGCCTGCCAGTTATGGTTTGGAACCGGCCAAGGTGCAGGCCGTATGTGCCAGAAGCTATGCCTGGGAGAAAATCCGGCGCGGAGTGTTTCAGGAGTATGAAGCGCATGTGGACGACAGCATCTCCTATCAGGTATACAATAATATTCCCCCGCAGGAAATTTCCACTCAAGCGGTTCAGCAGACGAAAGGGGAAATTCTTACATATCAGGAGAAGGCCATCATTCCTTACTATTTTTCCACATCCTGCGGATATACCACCGATTGTTCCATATGGGGATCCGATCCTTTGGCGTATCCATATCTGACTGCTCAGCCGATATCGCCGTCTGGAGAGCTGCTTCATCTGCAAAATGAGGACACATTCAACTCTTTTATCAAAGATTGGTCGTATCCGGCATATGAAAATGGCTATGCGTGGTTTCGCTGGTCCTATGTTCTTGATCTGGAGCAGATGGGCAATGTTATTCAGGAAAGATTGGATTCTCTGGAAGAGTCAGATGCCCAGGCAATTTTCCATATGGATGAGAACGGCGGACTTTATCCGGCCAAGAAGCCGCAAATAGGCAGTCTACTGTCTGTGGAAGTGCAGAGCAGAGGAGCTGGTGGAATTGTGAATTTGCTGAAAATAGAGGGATCAGAAGATACCATATATGTCAACCGAGAGATTACGATTCGCAATTTGCTTGGCGCAGTGGATCGAATGTATGAAAATATGTCAGATGAAGGGCAAGGTGTCAGTGAGGGAAATCGTCTTCCCAGCGCATTTTTCTGTTTGGAAGAGAAATGGGAAGGGGATATCCTGAAAGGCTACCAGGTATACGGAGGAGGAAACGGACATGGAATCGGCATGTCCCAAAATGGTGTAGATGCCCTGGCAAAAGAAGGAAAGACATATGAAGAAATTTTAGGTTTTTTCTATCCATTGGTTTCCTTACGGGAGATTCCCTAAATTGGCTTGCATAATTTTCCATAATACTGTATAATTTACGCAAAAAGAGGTTGACTTGGATAGGAGGATTTTGAACATGACAAAAATAGCAATGACGACCCCGCTGGTGGAGATGGACGGAGACGAGATGACGCGCATCCTTTGGAAAATGATAAAGGATGAGCTGATACTCCCCTTCGTAGATTTGAAGACAGAATATTATGATTTGGGGCTTCCTTATAGAGATGAGACCAATGATCAGGTAACCATAGATTCTGCCAATGCTACGAAAAAATATGGTGTGGCAGTAAAATGTGCCACCATTACGCCCAATGCCGCCCGTGTGGAAGAGTACCATCTGAAGGAGATGTGGAAGAGTCCCAACGGCACCATCCGCGCCATTTTGGACGGTACAGTATTTCGAGCACCTATTTTGGTGAAGGGAATTGAGCCCAATGTCAAATCCTGGAAAAAACCCATCACCATAGCGCGTCATGCTTACGGCGATGTGTATAAATCCTCCGAGATGAAAATTCCTGCTGCCGGAAAAGTGGAATTGGTGTATACCAATGAGGCTGGTGAGGAAGTCCGCGAACTGGTTCACACATTTGACGGGCCGGGAATCGTTCAGGGAATGCATAATACAGAAAAGTCGATTTCCAGCTTTGCCAGAAGCTGTTTCAATTATGCGCTGGATACGAAGCAGGATCTTTGGTTTGCCACAAAGGACACCATCTCCAAGAAATATGATCATACCTTCAAGGATATTTTCCAGGAGATTTATGACAAGGAATATGCAGATAAATTTAAAGATGCCGGAATTGAGTACTTCTACACGCTGATTGACGATGCAGTGGCCCGTGTCATCAAATCAGAGGGCGGATACATTTGGGCGTGCAAAAACTATGACGGTGATGTCATGAGCGATATGGTGGCCACAGCTTTCGGTTCATTGGCCATGATGACGTCAGTTCTGGTATCACCCGAGGGTGTATATGAGTATGAAGCGGCTCACGGTACGGTACAGCGTCATTATTATAAATACCTGAAAGGGGAAAAGACGTCTTCCAACCCCATAGCCACCATTTTTGCCTGGAGCGGCGCTTTGCGCAAACGGGGTGAATTGGATCATAATCCTGCGCTGATGGAGTATGCGGATAAATTGGAACAGGCCAGCATTGATACCGTGGAGTCAGGTATCATGACAGGGGATCTGGCCAGAATCACCACACTGCCTGATGTGAAAGTGGAAAGCAGCGAGGGATTCATCAAAGCCATTGCCGCCAGACTTACGGATTTGATGGAAAATACAAAATAAATGGAGAAAAACTATGAAGACGGTGTTGCTCAAAGGCGTTGAGATTGGCAAAGGACAGCCGAAGACATGTGTCCCCATTGTTGGAAAGACATTTTCAGAAGTAATTGATCAGGCGGAAAGAATCAGCGGCCAGGGTGCAGATTTGGTGGAATGGAGAGTGGACTGCTGTGATTTCTGCGGCGACAGTGAGCAGGTGGAGGCGGTTCTTGTTTCCATTGGAGAAATCCTGGAGAACACCCCTGTTTTGTTTACATTTCGCAGCCAAGAGGAGGGCGGAAACCAGAGATTGGACGGGGAGAGCTACCTGGGGCTGATTCGCCTGGCGGTTCAGGCAGGCATGGCAGATCTGGTGGACGTGGAGCTCTCCCGCGGGCCGGAATTGGTGGATGAGATTGTGCGCACAGCGCATCGAGCCGGAATTCCGGTACTCATGTCCAGCCATGATTTTCAGAAAACTCCTTCTGCAGAGGAAATGACAGCGATTCTGAAAACCATGGAGGAACGGGGTGCGGATATCGCCAAACTGGCTGTGATGCCGCAGACGAAACGGGATGTCCTGAATTTGCTGGATGCAACCTTGACGGCGGGCCAACAGATGGATATTCCTGTTATTACCATGGCCATGGGCGGCATGGGAACGGTGAGTCGTCTCTGCGGAGAATGTTTCGGCTCAGCCGTGACCTTTGGAAGCGTGGGAAAAGCCAGTGCGCCCGGTCAAATGGAGCTGACACAGCTGAAGGCGGCACTGGAACTAATTCACAGAGGAATGACTCGGGAAGAGATTGACTGGACATAAAAAAGAAAAGCGGCATCCGACGGCGGCGTATCAAGCCACTGTCGGATGCCGTTTTTGTAGAAATTTTATAGAAAACGCATTTTCTTTACCATGGCAACAAATTCGTTGTTATTCTTGGTCTTTGTAAACAGATCCAAAATCTTTTCCACAGCTTCCTCTTCCTTCATGCCATTGATGGACTTTCTCAGTATGCTGACTGTTTCCAGCTCTTCGGGGGATAAAAGCAGATCCTCCCTGCGGGTGCCAGACTTTAAGATATCAATGGCGGGGAAAATCCTCTTTTCAGATAATCTGCGATCCAAAACCAGTTCCATATTTCCGGTGCCTTTGAATTCTTCGAATACCACATCGTCCATTCGGCTTCCCGTGTCTACCAAAGCGGTGGCCAGGACAGTGAGACTTCCTCCTTCCCGCATATTGCGGGCAGCGCCGAAAAAGCGTTTCGGCATATGGAGAGCCGCCGGATCAAGGCCGCCGGATAATGTGCGGCCGCTGGGGGTTACAGTCAGATTATAGGCGCGAGCCAGTCGGGTAATGCTGTCCAGGAGAATAACCACATCTTTTTTGTGTTCCACCAAGCGTTTGGCCCGTTCCAGCACCATTTCAGATACCCTCTTGTGATGTTCCGGGAGTTCATCAAAGGTGGAATAGATGACTTCCACATTATCCCCTTCAATGGATTCTTTGATATCAGTGACTTCTTCCGGACGTTCATCAATCAGCAGAACGATCAGATGCATGGAAGGATGGTTGGCAGTGATGGCTTTGGCAGCCTGTTTTAGCAAAGTGGTTTTTCCGGCCTTGGGAGGTGATACGATCATACCGCGCTGTCCCTTTCCGATGGGACTCATCAGGTCTACTATGCGCATGGATAAGGGACCACCGGTCATTTCCAGATGAAGCCTGGAATTGGGAAAAACAGGGGTGAGATCTTCGAAAGCAGTTCTTTTTTCCGCTGCTTCAGGAGGAAGGCCATTCACCTCGTTGACGTATAAAAGAGCCGCAAACTTTTCCGTGGGAGTCTGAATTCGCCGCATACCGGAAAGGATATCGCCGGTTTTCAAGTTGAAGCGGCGAATCTGAGACGGGGAAACGTATACATCGTTGTCGCCGGGCAGATAATTGGCGGAGCGGATAAAACCGAAACCGTCAGGCATGACTTCCAAGATGCCATTGGCGGGGATGCCGCTGTCAATATCTGATAAACTCGCAGGATTAAATTCTTTGCTTTCAGGAGTTTGGGAGAGGGTGCTGGAATTATTGTTATTGTAATAGTTTTGTCGCTGCTGGTTGTTATAGTAACGGCCTTGATTGTAACTTCTCCCGTTGCCGTTGGTATTTGCGTAATAAGAATTCTCCCGGTTGGTATAATTGGAATTGTTGTAGTTGCTGTAATTTCCACTGTTGCCGTTATAGGAAGAACTGCCTCCATTGCTGTAGGAAGATCGATTCAAATTATAAGTTCCGTATCCGTTGTTATAGGGAACGTTGGTGTTATTGTAACTGTACGTGTTTGAACCGTAATTTCCGCTGCTGTGGGCAGAATTGGAAGAACTGTAAGAAGAAGGATTTCCGTACGCGGAATGTGTGTTTTGGGAAGAATGGTTGTAGGAATGGTATCGACCGGATGCCGTATTTTTTTCCGTGGCTGGGGAAGCCGCGGGAGATTTGGATTCGGATGGCTCCGAGGAAGGTTTTGTAGACTCCGAGGAAGGATCTCGTTCTTCTTTGTGAAGTTCCATCAGACGATCGATCAGCACAGATTTTCGCATTGTGCTAATTCCTCTTAATCCTTTGGATTTGGCAATTTCTCTCAATTCAGACAGGGGAAGGGTTGCTAATTTTTCTCGCATATAAATCTCCTTTATCAACATCATAAAAATAACTGAAATGAAATGTTTGTAGAAATAAGTGTACATTCTTTTACAGTATACCCCATTTTCTCAAAAAATGGAAGAAAAAACTTTGAAAACTTGACTACTAATTTTAAAATTGCTATAGTAGTAGAGTGGCAAGCAGAAGATAAAATTACAGAAGCAGAGAGGATTTCGGCGGCATGAAACGTTGGGATGAAAAACCATACTATTCCCTGAATTATTATTTAAAGCATACTTTTCATAAAAAGATATACCGTGTCGCCCTGGATGCCGGGATGACCTGCCCCAATAGAGATGGGACAGTGGGGACAGGCGGCTGCATTTTCTGCAGCGCTGGAGGATCCGGCGAGTTCGCAGGAGATCGAAATCGTTCCATCACGGAACAGATCGACCGGGGAATCATTGGCTTAACCAAATTTCATGCGCAGGGGTTTATCGCCTATTTCCAGGCATTTACCAACACGTATGCACCGGTGGAATATCTGCGTTCTGTTTTTTTTGAAGCGGCGAATCATCCTTTGGTGGTTGCCATTTCCATTGCCACGAGACCGGATTGTCTGCCGGATGAAACAGTGGAGCTTTTGCGCCAACTGAATAGAAAGAAACCGGTATGGGTGGAACTGGGACTTCAGACCATTCATGAGAAAACGGCGCGCTATATCAGACGGGGGTATCCGCTGATGTGTTTTGAAGATGGAGTGATACGCCTTCGAGAGGCGGGGATTCCTGTAATTGTCCATACTATTTTGGGCCTTCCGGGGGAAAGCAGAGAAGATATATTGGCCACAGTGAAATATTTGAATGGGCAGGATATCCAAGGGGTGAAACTGCAGTTGCTGCATGTACTGGAGGGAACGGATCTGGCAGAGGACTATAAAAATGGATTGTTTTCCGTGCTGACATGCCAGGAGTATGTGGATCTTGTGGCGGACTGCATTGCCAATTTGTCGGATCGGATTGTCATTCATCGTCTGACCGGGGATGGGCCCCAAAAGCTTCTTTTGGCCCCGCTTTGGAGTACCAGTAAAATGCAGGTGCTAAATCAAATCCATCACAAGTTAAAAGAGAGTGGCATATGGCAGGGAAAGGCTTTGGAGACAAGCTGCCTGCAGTGTGCCAGTCCAAGATAGGGGGAGCAGTCCATGTTATCTGAGCCAATAACATTATACAAGTTAATGGTTTTATATATGTTAAAAAAAGTGAATTTTCCGTTGTCCAATGCACAAATGTCTGATTTCTTTTTGAATAAGGAATATACCAATTACTTTACATTCCAACAGGTGCTCAATGAATTGCTGGAGTCCAACTTAATCCGTGTGGAAACCATTCGAAATACATCTCGCTATGAAATGACGAAAGAGGGAGATGAAGTTTTATATTATTTTGGCAACAAAATTTCAGAAGCCATCGTTCAGGATATGGACCAGTTCCTAAAAGACAATAAATTTAAACTGAGAAACGAGACGGGAATCATAGCGGACTACTATAAAACCTCAGATCATGACTTTGTGGTTCGCTGTCAGGTGAGAGAGGGGAAAACAGTATTGCTGGAAGTGAATGTATCCGTTCCAGGAGAAGAACAGGCCTCTGCCATGTGTGATAACTGGAAAACTCACAGTCAGGAAATTTACGCTTATATCATGAAAAAACTCATGTAAATTTCCACTTGCAAAATAGTATGGGCTGTGATACAATACAGAAGCTGTAGTTTACAGCTGTGATACGCTGCTGGTTGGAAACCATCAGCAATATATTTTGAAGAGGTGAATAAAATGAGGGAAGGAATCCATCCAAAGTATTATCAGGCAAAGGTTGTCTGCAACTGCGGCAATGAGTTTGTGACAGGTTCCACAAAGCCGGAGATTCATGTTGAAATTTGTTCCAAGTGCCATCCATTCTACACAGGTCAGCAGAAAGCAGCAGCTGCCCGTGGACGTATTGATAAGTTCAACCGTAAATACGGTGTTACAAAGTAATCAATGGACATGGATAGAGAGGGCCGTTGCATGATATGCAACGGCCCTTGTTGAGTGTGACGGACAGGAAGGAGAAGGCGAAATGAAATCATCGGGAATCGGCGGACAGGCGGTGCTGGAAGGCATTATGATGAAAAACCATGATGATTATGCAGTGGCCGTGCGCAGTGCCAATCATGAAATTGTGACGGAAAAAAAACAGTATAAAAGTTTGGCTTCCAAATGTCGGCTGTTTCGGCTGCCGTTTATACGGGGAATCTTCAGCTTTATTGATTCCATGATTCTCGGCATGAAAACGTTATCTTTTTCGGCCAATATCTACGCTCAGGAGGAAGAACCTGAGGAACCATCAAGGTTGGAAGCTTGGCTAACAGAGAAGATGGGAGAAAAGTTTGAAAAGATAGTGATGGGATTGACGATGGCCATATCCATTGTGCTGGCCGTTGCGATTTTTATGATGCTCCCAGCGGTATTATCCAGCTTTCTGAAACCGGTTCTGCCCTCACTGTTTTGGCAATCTGTTTTGGAGGGGTTCATCCGCGTGGTGATTTTCATGGGATATATCTCGCTAATTTCTCTTATGAAAGATATCAGGCGTGTATATATGTATCATGGAGCAGAGCACAAATGTATCAACTGCATTGAGCATGGTTTGCCTCTGAATGCGGCCAATGTGGCAAAAAGCTCCCGATTTCATAAGAGATGCGGAACCAGTTTTCTGATTTTTGTGGTTATCATCAGTGTAATTTTATTTATCATTATTCGAGTGGATACGCTGTGGCTCCGTTTGGTGACCAGAGTCCTTTTGATCCCTGTGATTGCCGGTATTTCCTATGAAATTTTAAAACTAGCCGGAAATTCGGATCATCCGCTGGTTAATCTTATCAGCAAACCTGGCCTTTGGGTCCAAAGGCTTACCACCAAGGAACCAACGGAGGATATGATTGAGGTGGCCATCCGGGCGGTGGAGGAGGTCTTTGACTGGAAAAGCTACTTGAAACAGGAATTTCATATTGACGTATCTGAAAACCAACATGGGCTACATAAAGAGAGAGGCTGAAAATATTTTGAACGTATCATATGAGTCCCTTCTTGAAGAAGGTGTGAAAACGCTGGAAAGGGCCAAAATTGGAGAGGCCCGGCTGGATGCTTGGTATCTGTTGTCCCATTGCTTTCAATTGGATCGGGCGCAGTATCTTATGCATAGGGCAGAAATACGCTGTGTGGATGAGAGCATCCTAAAGCAGTATCGTGATATGACGGCTCTCCGGGCAAGGCGGATTCCTTTGCAGCATATTCTGGGTACACAGGAATTCATGGGTTTTTCATTTCTTGTCAATGAACATGTGCTGATTCCCAGACAGGATACGGAAATCCTGGTGGAGACGGTTTTAAATGACCAAAAGAATCCAAAGATCTCAGTGCTGGATTTGTGTACGGGATCTGGCTGCATTGCGGTAAGCTTGGCGCTGCTGGGGCATTATAGCCGAGTGGAGGGGACAGATATTTCTCCCAATGCCATTGAGACGGCAAAGAAGAATAACAGTCTCCTGCATGCCGGTGTTCATTTTTATATCAGCGATCTGTTTGGGGCAGTGGATGGAGCTTATGATGTCATTGTCTCCAATCCCCCATATATCCCGAGAGAGGTGATACCAACACTGGAGCCGGAAGTACGGGATCATGAACCGTACCAGGCTTTATATGGACCGGAAGAGGGGCTGTATTTTTACAGGAGAATCAGCAGAGAGGCCAAGTCTAAACTTTTGGATGGGGGGAGTCTCTATTTTGAAATTGGATATGACCAGGCTCAGGCGGTATCGAATATTTTGAAAAAGGAAGGATACCGGGAAATTGCGGTAAAACAAGATTTGGCGGGTCTGGATCGCGTGGTTATGGGCAGAATATAATTTGGAGGGAAATGGAATGTTTGACAAGTTGGATGATATTCTGATTCGCTATGAGGAAATCATGCAGGAATTGAACAATCCTTATGTGGCTGAGGATCAGAACCGTTTTCGCAAGCTGATGAAGGAGCAGGCTGAGTTGGCTCCCATTGTTGAAGTTTATACAAAATATAAAAGCGAAAAACAAACCATAGAGGACAGCGTTTCTATGTTGGAGGAAGAAAGCGACGAAGAAATGAGGGAAATGCTGAAGGAAGAGCTGTCCGACGCAAAAAAAGAAGTGGAAAAGCTGGAGCAGGAGCTGAAAATTCTTCTGCTTCCAAAAGATCCCAATGATGACAAAAATGTGGTGGTGGAAATCCGCGCCGGGGCGGGAGGAGATGAAGCTGCTCTTTTTTCCGCTGAGCTTTGCCGGATGTATATGCGTTTCGCAGAAAGAAACCACTGGAAAGTGGAAATGATAAGCAGCAGTGAAAGTGGAATCGGCGGTATGAAGGAAGTGGTTTTTATGATCAGCGGACAGGGGGCCTATTCCAAACTGAAATATGAAAGTGGTGTCCACCGAGTGCAGAGGGTGCCGGAGACAGAGAGCGGCGGACGAATCCATACATCCACCAGCACAGTGGCCATTATGCCGGAAGCAGAGGAAGTGGATGTTCACTTGGATTTAAACGATTGCCGTTTTGACGTTTTTCGTGCCTCAGGAAACGGTGGTCAGTGTGTCAATACCACTGACTCCGCTGTACGGCTGACTCATATTCCCACAGGAATTGTCATTTCTTGTCAGGATGAAAAGAGCCAGTTGAAAAACAAAGATAAGGCTCTTCGGGTGCTCCGGGCCAAACTTTATGAATTGGAATGTCAAAAGCAGCAAAGCGCCGAAGCAGCTGAAAGGAGAAGCCAGATCGGTACAGGGGACCGTTCTGAGAAGATACGGACCTACAATTTTCCCCAGGGGCGTGTGACGGATCACCGTATCAAGCTGACGCTCTATAAATTGGATGCAGTTTTGGACGGGGATTTATATGAAATTATTGACAGTTTGATTGCGGCAGATCAGGCGGCCAAGTTGGGAAAAATGCAGGAAATAGCATGAGAAAATATAAAAATTTCATGAATAATACCAAAGAAGTGATTGAAAAGCCATCAACCTGTGCTATAATGTAGATGAATAATCAAATGCGGTGTGGCGATTTGATAGAAAGACTGGGGTAGAATGATGAATATTGGATTAATTGCACATAATACAAAGAAGACTCTGCTGGAAAATTTCTGTATCGCCTACAAGGGAAGTCTGAAAAAGCATCATTTGGTGGCGACAGGGGTGACAGGAAAACGAATCGAGGATGCGACGGGATTATCTGTGACCAAATTCCTTCCGGGTATTATGGGAGGGGATAAACAATTTCAGAATGAGATCGTCAATCATGACATTGATATGGTGATTTTCTTCCATCAAAATGATATCGAGAGCAAGGACGAGGGACTAAGCCTTGTGGAAGTCATGCGTCTTTGTGACTTATATAATATTCCGCTGGCCACCAATATTGCCACGGCCGAGTCTTTGATCATGGGACTGAATCACGGAGATATTGTGGAGCAGAGAAGAGGCGAGGACTAATTCCATTTTTGCTGCCGGTTTGCGCAATGCAGTATGTGCAAACCGGCAGTATTTTTATGCCACGGCAAAGCCCCATGGATCTGCGCATGCTATTTCAAAACGTTTTCTGAAAGAGCTTCATTGGTTTCGGCCAGTTCTTCCCACTGTTGATAGAGACTGTCCAATTTTTCCTGGACAGTCTGCTTTTCTCTGTCCAATTCCATAAGCCGGGTCATATCCACAGCGATTTGAGGATCGGCCAGCTGCTGGTCAATGGAAGTCATCTGCTGTTCCAGGGATTCTATGGCTTGCTCTGTTCTTTTTAACTCATTTTGGCGCTTGCGCAGCAGAGCCTGCTCTTCCTTTTGGCGTTTCCAATCCATTTTTTGACTGGATATTTCTGTCACCGTTTCTTCCTGAGATGAGGAAGAAGAAAGCAGATCTTTCTTTTCCAAATAATAGTCATAGTTTCCAATATAGTTGATGAAAGTCTGGTTTGTCAGTTCTAAGATGCGCGTGGCTGTCTTGTTGATAAAATAGCGATCATGCGACACATAGAGAATGGTTCCTGTATAGCGGTTCAGTGCCTGTTCCAGGATTTCCTTGGACATCATATCCAAATGGTTTGTGGGCTCGTCCAGAATCAAAAAGTTGGAGTCAGAGAGCATCAGTTTGGCCAGGGAGACACGGCCTCTCTCGCCGCCGCTTAATTCTTTGATCCTTTTGAATACCTGATCTCCTGTAAAGAGAAAAGCGGCCAGGACATTGCGGATCTGCGTATTATTCAGCTTGGGATAGGCATCGGATATTTCTTCAAATATTGTTTTATCCATATGGAGCACATGATGTTCCTGATCATAGTAGCCCACATGCACTTTGGCGCCCAGAGTAATGCTTCCGCAGTCTGCCGCTTCCAAGCCGTTGATGATTTTTAGAAGCGTTGTCTTTCCCGTGCCATTGTTTCCGATTACTGCCACCCGCTCTCCTCGCTTAATATCAATGTAGGCGTCGCGAAATAAGACATGATTGCCGAAAGATTTGGACAATCCGTCAATGGATAGGACGTCATTCCCGCTGAGGATGTTGGGTTCCAGGCGGATACTCATGGATGAGATGTCTGTGGTTGGCTTTTCCAACACTTCGATTTTTTCCAACATTTTTTCACGACTTTCCGCCCGTTTGATGG
>CAJFUP010000139.1 GCA_904420225.1 uncultured Lachnospiraceae bacterium | reverse complement strand
TAATCTGGCACTTCCTGCAGTCGCTTTGCCGAAGAATCAATAATCACAACATCGTGTTCCTCCTGACAGAGCTGCTCTGCCAGGGTCACGCCCACTTTTCCGCAGCCTATTATAATACACTTCATCTTTTCCCCATTTCCGGGAGCGCCGCAGGACGCATACGCCTACTGCGGCGTTCTCTTTTTGTATTCCCATGATTTCTTTTGGTCGGTACCGATTATAACACGCTCAGCCACCGCTTACAATGCACAATCCATGCTTTTTGTTCCCCAAATCCCATCATGGGGAGCTGGATCTGACGTTTCTCACCAACACCGCGTATTCCCGATCAAAATGGTATCCCAGTTTTTGAGCCAGCGCCAGGGACATTTTATTGTGCGCATCCCAGCTGGGATAAAGTCCTCTGTCCAAACAGTCAAGAATCAGCCTGGAAGCGGCGGCGCAGGCCAGGCCTTTCCGGCGATACTCTTTTTTTGTATCAATCTGTATCTCAATACCTTGCCGATATCTCGTGTACGCAGAGGCGCCGGCCACGGGAACCCCGTCCACGGTAACCGCAGCTCCCAGCCCCAGCCGCTCAAAATGCGCAAAATCTGTATACTGGGAAACCCAATCCCGGCACCAGTCATTTGCACGGCAATAGGCGAAGATTTTCTGATCCAATGGCTGCAGCTCATAAGGCGGCTCAAGCCCATTGGCCATTTGCCGCAGAGATTCCTTCTGAAATATGTGTGGTTCCTTTTTTAAAGCGTATCGGACCGTCCACGTCCAGGAGTTTTCCATATCCGCCATGCGCTCTTCCTCCAAGGCTTTCTCCCACTCTGCGTTCCTGGGCACCAGCACCGTACTTCCCCCATCCCGCTCCATTTCATGACGAATCAGCTCTCCATGGGCTTTGCCCGCAAAAAAGCAAAAATCACCCAGAACAGCTTTGGCCGATGACAATTTTTCATCGGCCCATACTTCTCCCATTATTCCCTGAAGACACGACCAAATCATGGTTTCCTCCCAGCCGTCAAACAGATGGCTTACTGTCTCCATGGACGTTGTTTCCTGTTTTCCATCACTTCCCAGGATATGTAAAATCATTCCAATCATGGCTCACTCTACCCCCACTTTAAGGCAGATATCCGCTAGGCAGCACTGGCTGCAGCGGGGCTTCGTCCTGGCAGTGCATACTTCTCTTCCATGGTACACCAGGCGATGACAAAAATCGCTGCCTTCTTCCGGCGGAATAAGTTTCCACAGCTCCATCTCCACTTTTTTGGGCTCCTTGATCTGATCCACCAGCCCCATGCGGTTGACCAGACGAATACAGTGAGTATCCGTCACAATAGCTGGTTTTCCAAACACATCTCCCATTATCAGATTGGCGCTTTTTCTCCCCACCCCAGGCAGCTTCAGCAGCTTGTCAAAATCATCCAGCACTTTGGAATCGTATTCATCCCGCAGCATTTTCATACAAGCGCTGATATCTCTGGCCTTGCTGCGCCCCAACCCGCAGGGCCGCACAATTTCCTCAATATCTTCCACATCCGCCTCTGCCAGCGATTGGATATCGGGATATTTTTCATACAAGTCCTTCACCACCACATTGACTCTGGCATCGGTACACTGAGCTGCCAGGCGGACACTGACCAAAAGTTTCCAGGCATCGTTATAATCCAAAGTGCACCCGGCATCCGGATACTCCTCTTTCAATCGTTTTATAATCTCCAAAGCCAATTTTTCTTTTTCTTCTTTTGTCATGGCGACTCCTCACACTGCGCGGTCAAACCGCGCGTTTCCTTCTTGCATAGTTTCTGTTTTCACTTCATTCTACATCATTATAGGTCATATCGTCTCTCAGGGCAACCTGTCTTTTCAGAACTCGTCCAGCCTCCCATCTCCCCGCATATTCCATGAAGCATCCATAGGGATTTCCCTACAAAACAGAAAAGTACAGGAAGTCCACTGGAACTGCCTGTACTTTTTTACACCGCAAATCACCACGGCGCTGTGATTTTACCACTCAATGCGGAACACATTGATCTTATCGTCATACCAGGAAGATACGCCCTTAATATACGGGACAATGGCGTTGATTTCCGCGATAAAAACGCCGTCTTCATTTTCATAGGGCTGGCCATTGAGCAAATTTTCTTCCCCATCTGCCAGCAGGTGGGTTCTGCCCACTTCAGCTTTCACCACATGACCGTCTGAAAGAATCGTCAGTGTTTTATTTTCAAATGTATAATCAAAATAGTCCGGCTTCTGTGCCTTCATCCTCTCCAAAATATAAAGAATGGGACTATAAATGGCGCCGTGATCCACCACGCTCAAAATCCCTCTGGTATCCGGCTCCTGTCCGTTGACCAGCACCTTACAGTATACCTTATCCACAGGTACGTATTTGGCGGCATCAGATTGGGGGATGGATGCAAACCCATAAACGGCCTTGGGGGGCTGTTCGGGAAATTCCCGCGTCAGATGCTGCGGCAGGCGAACGGTCAACTCCTTTTCCCATTCCCCTCCAAAATATTTCTGGGAAGAAAACGCAAGCTCTGCTTCCAATACGCCCTCTCTGGATGACGCGGTCATGGAAGACGCATTCACCAAAGAAGCGTTCTCAGAAGATCGTTTCATGGAAGCCTTCAGCCTCAGCTCTCCCGGTGTCTGTGTGGCCCGGATAAATACACGGTTAACACCGCATTCGGCAAATACATGGCTTTGATGGATGACGCTGTCATGCTTTCCATATCCATTGAACCGGCCGCTGTTATAGCCGCCCAAAAATACGCCTTCTCCTTCCAGCGAAAACTCTATCCTGGCATCGCAGAGGGGACACACACGGCCATGATCATCCACCACTTCCACATCCACATATGCCACATCTGCTCCATCTGCCAACAGCCCCTCTTCCCCCGTGTGCAGAGTCAGACGCAGGGCAGCCGGTTCTCCTGCAGTCTCAATTACATCGCTGGCAATGACTGTTCCGTCGTATCCATAGGCTCTGGCTTCCACGGCTCCGGACTGGGTGATGTCCACATGGGGAAAAGAAAATACAAATGTATGTTCCGGTGTCTCACATGTCCCTGCCAAACTGCCGTTGATATACAACTCCACTTTTGCCACGCCATAGCTTCCCATGACATAAACCGTTTTATCCTTTGGATTCCGGTATCCGTACTCCCCTGTTTTCTTCCAGTAATGGCCATCAAATGCTTTCTTGGCATATCGATAATTTCGCTCCCCTGTGACGGGATCCGTCTCAGGGGGATAATTCCAATGTCCCACAATGCATACCCTGGGTTCACTGGACTGAAGAACCTGGAAAACCCGGAAATTCTGTTTCTTAATGCGCACAGGATCCACACGGCCGCTCATGCGGGCATTTTCACTGTACGCCTGTCTCCCATGCTGTGCAGAGTCGGTCCAGCAGAGAGCGGCAGCGGCAGAGTACAAATTTTTTCCGGATGCGCCGCCGATGCGGTCATGGAAAAACTCCTCATATCCCCGTGCTGCGTACAAAGCCAAATCTTCTGAAGTCAGGTCATGGCTGTCACCGCCCACCTGCTTACGGCCTCCTTTTCCCAGCCACAGATTATCATAATCATAATCGGGAGGCGTGAAATCATCCCATACTCTCCTGGGCGCTTCCTCCCGGAGATATTCCGTCTCGGTGACAGGCATCTGTTTTGACTGGAATCTGGCGGCATGGCGGTTTAGCATGGTGCCCACGTACTCTGCTTCGCAGATAACATCTTCTGTATTGATGGTGCGGCAGCCCATGAATCGGCCGCCGAAGGGATCCAGCTGCTCTTTCAGCAAACGCATTTCCCGCATATGCTCTTTGGAAATGGAATTGTTTCCGGCTTCCCAAAACAGAATGGACGGGCTGTTGCGGAAATAGATGATCACATCCCGCATCACCTCCACCCGCTGTTTCCACTGCCGGTCAAAATTTTCCCGTTCCTTATCTCCGGCCGGCTGGGTGCAGATAACGCCAAATCGATCAAAGGAACGGATATCGGCGGGGCATCCCGCCACATGCATGAATCGGATGTGGTTGGCATTGCTCTCGCGAATCAGCTTGGCGTCCATGTCCTTGAGCCAGTCCACTGCCGCACCCACTGCCGCCCACTCATTGGCGGCTCTCTGGGCATATCCGGTGAGCCAGACGCGAACGTCATTGACTTTCAGCCCCTCCTCCCCGCCATAAGACACTTTGCGGAATCCCGTCACGGTTTCCGTGCGGTCCAACACAGCTCCGCCGCAGATGAGCTCTGTCACCACCGTATACAGATACGGGTCTTCGCAGCACCAGAACCGAAGATTGGTTCCCCATGCCGCCGACACAATGACAGTGCTGTCCACGGACGCTGTCTCCACTGGCTTTACCTCCGCTTCCCGTCTGGCCCGGTATCCCGCTTCTGTCTTCTCGTAGGCATCCTCCGGTGTGATGGAAAGCCTGGTGGCCGTATCCAAATCCGAAGCCGGACCCACGGCGGTTTCCTCCGAAGAAAAGGTCAATACCTCTCTGTTTTTATGATCCAATAGACGGGTCCGGATCACGGCTCTGACACTCTCCCCCGACTCATTGCGCACTTCAGCACGGCTGTGTATCTGCGCTGTCTTTTCCGCAATGCGAAAATCACTGCCATACAGATAGATGCCCTTGGTGCGCAGATTGCTGTACAGCGGCAGCGTCAGGTAGACCTTGGGCTTTATATGCAGCCGAATATTCTTGGTAAGCCCCCCAAGGCAGGGATTAAAATCGTTACAATTCCAGAAAAATCCCACCCCCCGATGCTGGGGCGGAATCGTTTCCTCTGCTGTCAGGGATGTATAGAAACTCCCCGGCTCTGCCCCCGGCAGGTTGGGCGTCTCTGCCCCAAAGTAATCCAGATTTCTGGAGGAAGTACTGTCAGTGGCCACCGCCACCAAATTTTCTCCGCTTTCGTCCAGATACGGAGTCAAGTCAAATCCAAACGGCGCCACCCCAGCCTCATAATATCCCGCCATGGTTCCGTTGATATACAGATAGCAGGTCTGGCGGATACCTTCAAATTCCATGAATACTTTTTTTCCTCTGTGCTCCTGCGGCAGCGAGAACCACTTTCGATAACAAGAAAACGTCCGCTTTTGATTGCTTCCGGCATCCTCGATTCGCTGAACAAACAAATCTTCATCGTTGTAGGTATGAGGCACGCTGACAGCTTTCCATCCATCCTCTTCAAATTCTCTTTCATAAAAATACCTGCCTGCGGTATCCTTTGTAGCCTCCAATGCCCTTTGCAGCGGAAATGCGTCCGCCAATTTGAACGTCCATCCGTGATTAAAATTGTAGCTCTGTGACTCCATTTGGTTCTCCTTTTCCAGCCTGACGGCAAATGTGATTTCATCCCCAACAGTCGAATCCACTATCTGGACATCGCCCATTGCGGCAAACGTTGTCTTACAGTATACAACTTTTCTCCGAATCATTTCTTTCAAATATTGCTTGTTTTCCTCTTTTTATTGCGCGGCCCTCAGGCCGCATCACCCCAATACCGCCGCATACCCCATGAGCCTCAGCCTGTCCCCGTCAATGGCATCCCATCCGTATGCCTCATAAAACGCATCGCCGTGTCGATCCGTCTTAAGATTATACTGCAGAGACCATCTTCCCCAGAACAGATCAAAATGGCGGTCTCCCCTGCCGGCCGCGCCCAAATCCAGAAACCCGGTGAGCGCATACTGGTCGTCCAGGAAAATATTGGGAAGACAATAATCGCCGTGGAGTATCACATCATCTCTCAAGCATTCTTTTTCCCCAAAAAGCTGTGCATACAGCCTGTCACGATCTTCGGCGCCCACATAAGCGGCCAAACGCGCGTCCCAGATGCCCCGGCGGTGATTCCGTTTTGCTCGGGCAAGCATATCCTCCACAGAATTGGAAAACGGGCATTTTGCGCGCCGCTGTTCATGAAAAATCCGCAGCGCCTCTCCCAACGCCTGTGCCAGACGCTCAGGATCTTTCATCAAATCTGCATCACAGGCCCTCTTTCCGGCCAGAGGCCTGGTGAGCAAATAGTCGTACTCCTCACTCTCATATCCCAGCAGTTCCGGTGTGATAGATTCCGCTGAAAAGTAGCAAAGCGTCTCATATTCTTTTCTCAGAGAACCTCTCGCGCCCACTTTCAGATACCACCCGCCGTCATTTACGGCTGCATATGTTTTTGCCCCGGATCGGCCGCTGGTATCAAGAAACCGCTCCGGGTGCGTTTTCCACAGCTCAATTCTCTCCTTTACTGTCATTTACGCAGCCTCCCTTTTTTCTCTGTGATGCGATCCTCCTGCTGCGGATAGCTGCCCAGCAGCGGGGATGTTTGCTGCCAACCGCCCTCGCCTTCTCCCGCCGTTTTCTCCCGCCGCGGACCGCTGTGTCCTCCGGCGTAACAATACGCGCATCCGTGACGGCAGCCCAGCAGCCGGGACAGCAGATCTCCATCAACGCATTGGGCCCGTCCGATGCCCAGGGAAGCCAGCGCAGCGGATTCGCAGCAGGCTGTCGGCCGCATTCCATTCTCCCGGGCCGCAGCGGCAATGCCTCCGGCCAGCTGTACCGTCTCTTTTTCATCCGGCGGACACATGGACAAGCGCTTCATGTTTTTTTCCACAGACGGATACCGATCCAGAAAACTGATGACACAGGTTTCAGTGAATCCGTTCAGCGCCTCCGCCAACTGGGCGAACTGTTCCAGATGCCAGGCGGCCGGATATTTGGGTGTGATACCCATGGGATCGTATCGCCAGATCACCCGCTCTTTTCCCAGGCGGGAAGCCAGCATGCGGAAGGTATCCACCCGCTGTGCCAATGGGGGAAGATTTTTTTCCACATCCCTCCCGTAGGCATTGAGGGTAAACTGAATATAATACATATACCCTTCCAGCTCTTCCAGCCTGGCCAGAAGCGGCGCCGGATTCTTGGACCAGAACACAATGGCGTCCACTGCATCCGGATTCAGAGCGATCCGACTGACCTGATGATAGGAAAATGGATTTCGGACACAGACCATTCCCTCCCGAAGCCGCTGAAAAAACCAATCCATATAAAACGCCGGAATATCTGTCCGGCGGCTGGCGCTGATAATCACGGCCTATTCCTCCCCTGTCAAAGCCTCATAACAGTCAAATTCCACGTATCCTTTGATGTGTTCCAAGGCCCCCGGCACCAGCTCTCTCACCATGAGACAGTCGATGCTGGGAAGCTGCACGCTCTTCCCCGGCAGAATCCCATGGTCCGCCGCCGTGACAAACCCCCTGGCCCGGTAATTCTTCGGATCCCCTTCCACCAGGACCGCCTGATATCCCATCTCTCTGGCTTTCCCAAATCCGTACTCGATCAGTTCCTTGGAAATGTGCTGTCTCTGGAACTGGGGCCGCACCGCTGCCGGACTCAGCAGCAGAAGCTCTCTGTCGTATTTGCCCTCCAAATGAAAGCGGGAAAACATCACATATCCCAGGATTTGATCCTGCTCGTCGGTCATGATCAGCTCCAGCTGCGGAACGTAATATGGCTTTCTCCTGATCTCCTCCACCAGAGCCCGCACCATCCTGCCCTCCCGCTCGTCCTGATGATCTGTAAAAACATACTCCACAAAATCCAGAGAATCCCCCCTATGCTTCTGCGTCATTGTCTTAATTTCTCTCATTTCGGTATGCCCTCCCAACATCATTTTATGGCATTATATCACGTTTCCCATTCCCTGTCATTCTTTTCGTGGTCTCTGGCCAGGAGAGCTTTTGGTATCAAAATAATACAAAAAAAGGAATGCCAATGCGGCATTCCTCGATTTTCCCTCTATTATTATTCTTCCAATTTTCCCCACATTTGGAGAATCTCCCGATTGATCTCCTCCAGCCGCTGTGCCCGGCGGCCGAACACCCGGACGGCGAAATCTCCGTCCATGAGTTCCGTAATGCCTCCCTCCGCATCCGTGATGCCAAGAAGATAATCCCTGACTTCCCGGAAAAAAGTGTCCGGATGTCGGGGGCGGGTAAGAAATAAGTTCAAAAGATGGGTATAGCCCTCATACATGCCCACCCCCGCCATGTCAAACAGCCTGGGATCATACCGGGTATTATCCCTGTAAATGAGCGCTGCCCCTCTGCGGATCTCCACCAGATTGTGGTAAAAATCATAGGCAAACCGTTCCCCCGATGCATACCGGCCGCAGGAAAAGATTTCGCTCATCTGAAAGGCGGACGTGGCGTCTTCCAGGTCG
>CAJFUP010000138.1 GCA_904420225.1 uncultured Lachnospiraceae bacterium | reverse complement strand
GGCTCTGGCAAGACATTCACCATGGCCAACGTCATCCAGGCACTGAATAAGCCTACGCTGATTATCGCCCACAATAAGACATTGGCGGCCCAGCTTTACAGTGAATTTAAGGAATTTTTCCCAAACAACGCTGTGGAGTATTTTGTCTCCTATTACGACTACTATCAACCGGAAGCCTATGTGCCATCCACGGACACCTATATTGAGAAGGATTCCTCCGTCAATGATGAGATTGATAAACTGCGTCTTTCTGCCACCACAGCATTGGCAGAGCGAAAGGATGTGATCGTCATCGCCTCCGTATCCTGTATCTATGGACTGGGAAGTCCGGTGGATTACAAAAATATGGTCTTATCCCTCCGGCCTGGCATGATTAAGGACAGGGACGAAGCGATCCACAAACTCATTGAGATCCAATACACCAGAAATGATATGGATTTCCATCGCGGAACCTTTCGGGTGCGCGGAGATGTGCTGGAGATTTTTCCGGCAGACTGGGGAGATAAAGCAGTCCGTGTGGAATTCTTCGGCGATGAGGTGGACCGGATTGCAGAGTTTGACCCTCTCACAGGGGAGATCCGATGTCGCCTGGAACATGTGGCCATCTTCCCGGCCTCTCATTATGTGGTGGACAGGGAAAAACTTCTTCAGGCGACAAAAGCCATCGAAGAGGAGCTGAAAGAGCGGGTGGCCTTTTTTAAGAGTGAAGACAAACTGCTGGAAGCCCAGCGGATTTCAGAGCGTACTAATTTCGATATTGAGATGATGAAGGAGACGGGATTTTGTTCCGGCATTGAGAACTATTCCCGCCATCTGGCAGGCCTCAAGCCAGGGCAGCCGCCCCACACTTTGATGGATTATTTTCCCGATGACTTCCTTATTATTGTGGACGAGTCCCATATTACGATTCCGCAGGTGCGGGGCATGTTTGCCGGGGACCGCTCCAGAAAAACCACGCTGGTGGATTATGGATTCCGTTTGCCTTCGGCGCTGGACAATCGTCCGCTGAATTTTGAAGAATTTGAATCAAAAATTGATCAGATGCTGTTTGTATCTGCTACGCCCAATGTCTATGAGACGGAGCATGAAATGCTGCGTGCGGAACAGGTGATCCGTCCCACGGGACTTCTGGATCCGAAGATTGAAGTGCGGCCTGTGGAAGGGCAGATCGATGATCTGATCGGCGAGGTCAATAAGACGACTGCAAAGAAAAACAAGGTGCTGATCACGACGCTGACCAAGCGGATGGCGGAGGATTTGACGGATTATATGAGAGAGGTGGGGATCCGTGTCAAGTATCTGCATTCCGACATTGATACCCTGGAGCGGGCGGAGATTATCCGGGACATGCGCCTGGATCGGTTTGATGTGCTGGTGGGCATTAACCTGCTTAGAGAAGGTCTGGACATTCCGGAGATTGCCCTGGTGGCCATTCTGGACGCCGATAAAGAGGGATTTCTGCGTTCGGAGACGTCACTGATACAGACTGTGGGCCGTGCGGCCAGAAATTCTGAGGGCCATGTCATCATGTATGCTGACACCATGACTGATTCCATGAAAAAAGCCATCGAGGAAACGGAGCGACGCCGCAGAATCCAGGAAGCGTACAATGAAGCTCACGGAATCACGCCTCAAACCATCAAAAAAGCGGTAAGGGATCTCATCAGCATTTCCAAGGCAGCGGAGGAAGCCACTGCCAAACTGGAAAAGGATCCGGAGTCTATGGATGCCAAAGAGCTCAACAAGCTGATTCGGGATGTGACAAAGAAGATGCAGCAGGCGGCGGCAGAGCTGAATTTTGAGGCGGCGGCAGAGCTGCGGGATAAGATGAGGGAATTGAAACGGCATTTAGACGAGATTGAATAGAGAAAAAGAGGAGAAAATCATGGCAGATAAGCAGTTTATCAAGATACGCGGAGCCAGTGAGCACAATTTGAAGCATATTGATGTGGATATTCCCAGGGACAAGTTTGTGGTTCTGACCGGCCTCAGTGGTTCGGGAAAATCTTCCCTGGCCTTTGACACCATTTATGCCGAGGGTCAGCGGCGGTATATGGAGTCGTTGTCATCCTATGCCCGTCAGTTTTTGGGGCAGATGGAGAAACCCAATGTGGAAAAGATAGAGGGACTTTCCCCGGCCATTTCCATTGACCAGAAATCCACCAACCGCAATCCCCGTTCCACTGTGGGGACAGTGACGGAGATTTACGACTATCTGCGTCTCTTATATGCCCGCATCGGTACGCCCCACTGTCCCAAATGCGGTCGTGAGATTAAAAAACAGACAGTGGATCAGATGGTGGATCAGATCATGGCGCTGCCGGAGAGAACCCGGATTCAGCTGTTGGCCCCCGTGGTAAGAGGAAGAAAGGGGCGTCATGAGAAAGTGCTGGAACAGGCCAAAAAGAGCGGCTATGTGCGTGTCCGCATCGATGGAAACCAGTATGAACTTTCAGAAGAGATCAGCTTGGACAAAAACATCAAACATAATATTGAGATCATCGTGGACCGTCTGGTGATTCGGGAGGGCATCGAGACTAGGCTCACCGATTCTCTTGAGAGCGTATTGAAGCTGTCGGATGGTCTGGCTGTGGTGGACGTGTCGGAAAGGGAACCCCTCACGTTCAGCCAAAGTTTTTCCTGTCCCGACTGCGGCATCAGCATCGATGAGATTGAGCCCAGGAGCTTTTCTTTCAACAACCCCTTCGGCGCCTGTCCCACTTGTTATGGACTGGGATATAAAATGGAATTTGATGAGGATCTGATGATCCCGGATAAGAGTTTGAGTATCAATCAGGGGGCCATTGTTGCCATGGGATGGCAGTCCTGCACCGATAAAGGCAGCTACACCAGGGCAGTGCTGGAGGCGCTGTGCAAAGAATTTCATTTTGATCTGGACACGCCTTTTGAGAAGTATCCCAAGGAGATCCATGACATTCTCATTTATGGGACCAGCCGGATGGTGAAGGTACACTATCGGGGAATGCGGGGAGAGGGTATTTATGACGTGGTGTTTGAAGGATTGATTAAGAATATGGAGCGGCGCTACCGCGAGACCGGTTCCGAAACCATGAAAGCAGAGTATGAAAGCTTTATGCGCATCACGCCGTGTAAAGACTGCCGCGGCCAGCGTCTGAAAAAGGAGTCCCTGGCTGTTACAGTCTGGGATAAAAATATCTTTGAAATCACCAATATGTCCATCAAGGATCTGTATACGTTCCTTCTGGAAATGCGTTTGACGCCCATGCAGGAATCCATCGGAGGGCCCATTCTCAAGGAAATCCGAGCCAGAATCAAATTTCTATTGGATGTGGGTTTGGACTATTTGAGCCTTTCCCGGGCTACGGCCACGCTTTCCGGCGGGGAAGCCCAGCGTATTCGTCTGGCCACTCAGATCGGTTCCGGCCTGGTGGGAGTTGCATATATTTTGGATGAGCCCAGCATCGGTCTGCACCAGAGAGACAATGACAAGCTGCTGGCAACGCTCATGCATTTGCGGGATCTGGGAAATAGTGTGCTGGTGGTGGAGCACGATGAAGATACCATGCGGGCAGCGGATTGTATTGTGGATATCGGCCCCGGGGCAGGGGAACACGGGGGAGAAGTGGTGGCTGTGGGCACAGCGGAGGAAATCATGAAAAATCCGCGTTCCGTCACGGGAGCCTATCTCAGCGGAAAAATTAAAATTCCTGTTCCCAAAACCAGAAGAAAGCCCACTGGATATTTGACCGTGTATGGCGCGCAGGAAAACAATTTGAAAAATATCACAGTCCGTTTTCCTCTGGGGGTTTTGACTTGTGTAACCGGAGTTTCCGGTTCGGGGAAATCCAGTCTGGTCAATGAGATACTCTACAAAAGTTTAGCCAAAAAGTTAAACCGGGCCAGAACCATACCGGGTAAACATAAGAAAATTGAGGGCATGGAACAACTGGATAAAGTCATTGACATTGATCAAAGCCCCATCGGAAGAACTCCTCGGTCCAATCCAGCCACATATACAGGCGTATTTGACATGATTCGGGATCTCTTCGCCTCCACGGCAGAGGCCAAAGCCCGGGGATATCAGAAGGGGAGATTTAGTTTCAATGTCAAAGGCGGCCGCTGCGAGGCTTGCTCCGGGGACGGGATCATTAAGATTGAGATGCATTTTCTGCCGGATGTGTATGTGCCCTGCGAGGTCTGCGGAGGAAAGCGGTATAATCGGGAGACCCTGGAAGTCCATTATAAAGGAAAGAATATTTACGATGTCCTGAACATGACTGTGGAGGAAGCAGTGAAATTCTTTGAAAATGTGCCTTCCATTCGCAGAAAGATTGAGACGCTCAATGATGTGGGGCTTTCTTATATTCGTCTGGGACAGCCGTCCACCACTCTGTCGGGAGGAGAAGCACAGCGAATCAAACTGGCCACAGAGCTGAGCCGGAGAAGTACGGGAAAGACCATTTATATCCTGGATGAACCCACCACAGGACTCCATTTTGCCGATGTCCACAAGCTCACGGAGATTCTCCAGAGACTGGCAGAGGGGGGGAATACCGTAATCGTCATTGAGCATAACCTGGATGTGATCAAGACGGCGGATTATATCATCGATATCGGACCGGAGGGGGGAGACGGCGGCGGCACGGT
>CAJFUP010000137.1 GCA_904420225.1 uncultured Lachnospiraceae bacterium | reverse complement strand
CACAATCATTCATGATATTACCGATATGTAGCATGAATTTCGTTACAAATTTATTGTATGCAAGACACCTAAGAATGGCGTAAATCCAAGGAATTCTGGCATTTTTTCTTGCTCGTTTTGCTCTTTTGTGGTATTATTTCCTTATAGATATTACCGATATGAAATGAGGAATAACACCATGGCTGCAAATAAAATTCCTGAGGAAATTAAAAAACACCGACCTGGCCCTTGTACTGAGATAAAGTTCATAAACGGTCATTACTATGTTTATATGTATCAGGCCGTTCAGCTTCCCAGCGGAAAATGGGGAAAGAAAACCGGCAAAACCATTGGCCGTATTGTTGCCGATGAAGGCTTCATTCCTAACAAGAATTATTATCTTTATGAAGGCACGCAGTCTTTGGATGAGATAACTGTTCTGGAGTATGGACAGTACGCCCTCATTGGAGAGATGGCGCACGGTATTCTGGCTTCTTTGGAACGACACTTTCCGGCGGATCGTGCCTGCCAAATCTTTGCATATGCGAGCATTCTCTATGCCAATGGGTTTGCTCATCTGGATCAAATTCAGCGTTACTATGAGCAAAGCTGGCTTTCGCAAGAATATAAAACCATCCCCTTTCAAATGGGGAAAACTGCTCTCGGCTCTCTCCTGGATGACCTTGGAAGAAAAACTACGAGGGTTATAAACTATGAGGAGGATACCATTCGGGAGTCTTCTTCTGCCATTGCTATTGATGGCCATGCAATCCGTTCCTGCTCTGATGAGAATGATCTGGGAGAGGGTGGATGCAAATTCTGCCAATTAAAGGGTGATCAGGTCAATCTCCTTATGGGATATGACATCAATACGGGTGTGCCGCTGTTTGCCCGGATGTTTCGAGGCTCTTGCAACGACAAAGCAACGATTGAAGATTTGGCAGACCTGTATTCTTTCTCTGGAATCCTGTTCGTGGTGGATCGCGGTTTCTACAGCAAAAAGAACTTGCGTATCTTTTCGGTGAATGATAACTCCTATATCATTCCGGTGCCCAGCAATACGGGTACTTTCAAGACGACAATGACAGGACTTCAGTATACGCACGATTTCTATTATAGATCAGGCAAGAAGCATTCACGGATTGAGTACACATCCAAAAGGATTTCTGATACCGAGCATGTATATGTGTTCCGTGACATCGATGAGAACGAGAAATGTCGTTTCAACTATCTGCATTGTATCGAACTCGGCAAGGATGGTTACACATTGGAGAAGCTCGAACAAAGCAAGGAATTTTTCGGTGTGTACGTACTCCAAAGTAATGCTGCCCTTTCTGCTGAAGAAGTGTTTGCCAGATACAAGAAACGCTGGGGAATCGAAACACTCTACCAGTACTTGAAAAACAAGGGAGATTTCAATGACCTTATGCTTCAGGATTACTACAAAGAGCAAGGTTTTGCATTCATCACACTTGTGACAGCTCAGATTCATCAGAAGATGCTGACAGCAGTCAAGGCATTGAATGACCGTACTTTATCGGTGCACGATGTTCTGCTCATGGCAAGGTGCCTGAAGATGGAGCATAGAGGCAACAATTGGAATCTCAAAAATGCAAGGAAACGCGATTTACAGATCCTTGAGCGAATGGGCTTTAAACCGAAGCTTATGATTTCAGGCTCCTGAAGCTCATGTGCATATCGGTAAAAGTCTGAATGATTGTGTTTAAATCTTTTCAAAACAAAAAAGAAGGAAATTCTTTCGTTTTTTCCGAACAATCTTCCGTTGTCCATTCATAACCACAGTCACCATGCGTCACTCTTTTCCACCACTCCTATCAAAGTCATCACTTTTTTCCACTTTCATCTTTACATTTTTCCACCAATCTCCTATAATGTGGCATATCGGAACGAAAACGGATGAAACGACGCGACATCCAGGGCTCAGCAGGCGTTGAGCCTCACCAAATAATCCCAGGGGCAAAAACCCTTTGTCCCTGACATCATTATCACAAAGTCTTGAAATGATCAAAGGAGAGTCGACTGCTATGTTTCGCATGTGGGGAAAAGTTTTCAAAGACAACCGCCTTCTGGCGGATAGTACCATCTGTAATGACGATCCGGCCATGAGCCGGACAAAAAAAGTATTTGCTGCGCTGGATGCGCTCTGCGTAGATTTTGATCTGGAACGCCCCATTTGGCTGGACAGCAACATTAAAGAGTTTCAGCGCCACGCCAAAACCAGATTTCGCCAGGATAGTTTTGTGGAAACCATTGATTTCGATTATCTGGAAATACAGGTAATTGAAGAAGATGAAGATTTCTGATCTGTTCTTTCTGCCAGATCCGTATTATTAGTAAAGAAACACGGCTCAGTACCCGAAATTTTCGGGTATTGAGCCGTGTTTTTCATTTTTAGGCTTCCATATTGAAAGTTTTTAATCCAACTCCAGGGCGCCAGTATACAGCTGATAATACGTTCCCTTGAGTTTGATGAGATCGTCATGGGTTCCCCGTTCAATGATGCGGCCGTGGTCCAGCACCATAATGGCATCGGCGTTCTGTACCGTGGACAGACGATGGGCGATGACAAAAGTGGTACGCCCCATCATCAGCGCATCCATACCCCGCTGCACAATGGCTTCTGTATGGGTATCAATGGAGCTGGTGGCCTCATCCATAATCATAACCGGCGGATCTGCCACAGCCGCCCGGGCAATGGCCAGCAGCTGACGCTGTCCCTGGCTTAAGTTGGCGCCGTTTCCGGTGAGCATGGTATTATAGCCCTCCGGCAGACGACGGATGAAATCATCGGCCCCTGCCAGTTTGGCCGCTGCCATACATTCTCCGTCTGTGGCATCCAGATTACCGTACCGGATATTCTCCATAACCGTACCGGTAAACAGGTTGGTATCCTGCAGTACGATGCCCAGACTGCGGCGCAGGTCATCTTTTTTAATCTTATTGATGTTAATGCCGTCATAACGAATCTTTCCATCGGCAATATCGTAAAAACGATTGATCAGATTGGTGATGGTCGTCTTACCGGCGCCGGTGGAGCCGACAAACGCCACTTTCTGACCCGGTTTTGCGTACAGGGATACGTCATGAAGCACGATCTTGCCCGGTACATAGGCAAAATCCACATCAAAGAAGCGGACATCTCCCTGCAGGCGGGTATACGTAACCGTACCGTCGTGATGGGGATGCTTCCATGCCCATACGCTCGTACGCTCTTTGCACTCTTCCAGACTTCCGTCTGCCTTCTCCTTGGCGTTGACCAAAGTAACGTAGCCTTCATCCTTCTCCGGCTCTTCGTCCAGCAGGGTGAAGATACGCTGTGCGCCGGCCAGACCCATGACAACCATGTTGACCTGGTTGGATACCTGGCCAATGGCGCCGGCAAACTGCTTCGTCATATTCAGGAACGGCACGACAATACTGATGCTCAAAGCCATTCCGGAAAGGCTCAGGTTTGGCGCGCCGTTTAACAGCAGGCTGCCTCCCACCAAAGCCACGATTACATACATAACGTTGCCGATATTTCCCAGCAATGGCATCAGGATATTGGCATAGCGGTTAGCCTTTTCCGAGTTTTCAAACAGCTGATCATTGACTTTGTCAAAATCTGCCTTGGCACCTTCCTCATGACAGAAGACCTTGATGACTTTCTGTCCGTTCATCATTTCTTCCATGAAACCTTCTGTGCGGGCAATGGTAACCTGCTGCTGCAGGAAATAGCGGGAAGAATGGCCGCTGACATAGCGGGTGACAAGCGTCATGACCACCACGCCGCAGACAACCACCAGGGCCAGCCAAATGCTATAATACACCATGATACCAAATACAGAAAGCAGCGTTACAGCGGAAATCACCAGCTGAGGCAAACTCTGGCTGATCATCTGGCGCAGGGTATCAATATCATTGGTATAATAACTCATGATATCGCCGTGGTTATGGGTATCAAAATAGCGAATGGGCAAATCCTGCATGTGATCAAACATCTTTTCACGCATTTTTGCCAAGGTTCCCTGGGTAATGACGGCCATCAGCTGCGTGTAGCAAATTCCGGCAATCAAACTGATCACATACATTGTAATCAGGATGGCCAGCAGGCTGAAAATACGGCCAGAGGCGGAAGACCAGTCCCCTGCCCGGAATGTCTCTTCCACCACGGCAATGGCATTCTGCATGAAAACCGATGGCATGGAGCTGACGATGGCATTGATCAGGATACAAACCAGCGTAATGGGCAAAAGCACCGGATAAAATCGGAATACCGTGCGGATCAGGCGGCCAAGCACGCCCTTTGAGGCGCGGCGGCCCCGTTCAGTGGAATTATTCGGCATCCTTGTCACCTCCTACTCGATTCTGAGATATATAAATCTCACGGTAAACTTCACTGGTCTTGAGCAGCTCCTCATGGCTACCCACAGCGCCGATGCGTCCGCCTTCCATCAAAATGATGCGGTCTGCGTCCTGCACACTGGCAATACGCTGAGCAATGATAATTTTGGTGGTTTCCGGAATAAACTCGCGGAAGCCTTTGCGGATCAAAGCATCGGTGCGGGTATCCACCGCACTGGTGGAATCGTCCAGAATCAAAATCTTTGGCTTTTTCAACAAGGCACGGGCGATACACAGACGCTGCTTCTGACCGCCGGACACATTGCTTCCTCCCTGCTCAATCCAGGTATCATACTTATCCGGGAACTGCTGGATAAATTCATCAGCCTGGGCCAGACGGCAGGCCTCCTCCATCTCAGCATCCGTAGCATCCGGATTTCCCCATCTCAAGTTATCCTTAATGGTACCGGAAAACAGCACATTCTTCTGAAGCACTACGGCCACCTGGTTACGCAGCGTTTCCAGATCATATTTGCGGACATCCACACCGCCCACTTTGACACACCCTTCTGTCACATCATACAGACGGGGAATCAGCTGGATCAGAGATGACTTGGAAGAACCGGTTCCACCCAGCACACCGATGACCTCACCGGATTTGATGTGCAGGTCGATATCCGCCAAAGCCATACGCTCTGCCTTCTTGGAATATTTGAAATTGACATTATCAAAATCAATGGATCCGTCTTTTACTTCCGTCAAAGCATTTTCAGGACTCTTCAGAGTACTTTCTTCACTCAATACTTCCACAATACGTTCTGCCGACTCCATGGACATGGTGATCATAACGAATACCATGGATACCATCATCAAACTCATCAGAATCTGGAAACTATATGTAAGCATGGAAGACATCTGTCCAACGTTCAGATCCAGTCCCTGGCTGGTGATAACGGTGTAAGAGCCATAGGACATAACAAAAACCATACCCGAATAAACACAAAACTGCATCATGGGGCTGTTGATGGCCATGATACGCTCTGCACGGGTGAAATCCTTCTGGACATCTTCTGCGGCGGCTCCGAACTTCTTCTTTTCATAGTTTTCCCGCACATAGGATTTTACCACACGCATGGCCTGAACATTTTCCTGAACAGAATCATTCAGCGCATCGTATTTGCGGAATACACGGCGGAACAGCGGTGTCGCCGCCCGGATAACCAAAAACAATCCGATGGCTAAAAGCGGAATCGTGAACAAGAAAATCATTGCCAGACGACCGCCCATGACAAATCCCATAACGAATGAGAAAATCAGCATCAGCGGACAGCGAATGGCTACACGGATTATCATCATATAAGCCATCTGTACATTGGTGATATCGGTGGTCAGACGAGTCACCAAACTGGAGACAGAAAACTTATCAATGTTTTCAAATGAATAATCCT
>CAJFUP010000136.1 GCA_904420225.1 uncultured Lachnospiraceae bacterium | reverse complement strand
GTTTTTGGGACGGGCGGAAGCGTATCTGGCTGGTTTGGAGGATTCCATAATCAATTTTCGGCGGGTGGAATGGAGAAAGATGGAAATGACAGAGCAGGAAATGATTCGGCTCTTTTATTTTCAGTATATGGAGCTGCCGCTGATGGAGAGAATGCGCGCAGTCATGGAAAAATTCATCGATGAATATGAAACCCTTCACAGCTGTCAGATATCAGAGGAAGAGCGTGTGGGACTGGAGGAGATATTTCTGGGAATGTATGAGACCAGAGACTTGTACAAAATTTACAATGGATTTCTGGAAGCGTGGGGCTATCCTCAGCTGCCGGATGTACCGTATGAGCAGCGGATGCTGCCCTATGAAGATGTATATCCCATGCTGTATCTGAAATACCGTCTTTTTGGCGGCAGAGAGCATACGTCCATACGTCATTTGGTCATCGATGAAATGCAGGACTATTCCTATCTTCAATATGTGATCTTGAGCCGCCTGTTTTCCTGCCCCATGACCATACTGGGAGACAGGGCGCAGACCATGGATGATGAGGCGCAGGATGTGTGCCGTTTCCTTCCCAAGCTGCTGGGACAGGGGGTGCGGGTGATTGAGATGAAAAAGGGGTATAGGAATACCGTGGAGATCGCCCAATATGCGGAACAATTGCTGGGATGTCATTGTGGGGAGTTTCTGGAGCGCCATGGAAAACCGGTGGAAGAACAGGAATTTGCGGCATGGCGAGATGCGATTTTGGCGGTCGTCCGTCAGGCAGATCTGACAGAAGACGGTTTTGAAACAGCGGCCGTTCTCACCATGACGGAAAAGGAGGCATTCGCCGCAGCCGCGCTGCTGCGGGAAGCGGGTATGGAGCTTTCTTATATTGACAGGGACAGCACTTCCTTCAAAAAAGGGCTGACAGTCACTACTTTTTATCTGGCCAAAGGGCTGGAGTTTGATCAAGTATTCGCTGTGATGCCCATAGAGGAGGTACCCATGAAAAAGCAGGCTCAGTATATCTGTGCCACCAGAGCTCTTCACCAGCTGCATATGTATCAGTACGAAACGGCAGGAAAGAGCGAATTGGGAGCTACCCCAAAGAAATGAACAAATGAACTTGAATGAAAGAGAGGATGAGACGTTGAAGATTGGAATGCTTGTGGCAGTGGAAATGGATGCCGTTTTTAAAGAATATGGGGAGAAGCTGACTCCCATAGAAAAGCCTGGATATGAAATTTATCATTATCGGATCGGAGAGTCGGACATTTATGCCCTTTCCAGCGGCGCTGGGGAGATTGCGGCGGCGGCGGGAACACAGCTGCTGATTTCAGAATTTCGCGTGGACATGGTGGTAAATTTCGGAGTGGTGGGAGGACTGACTCCGGATATGGCGGTGACCAGAACCTGTGTGGTGGAAAAGGTAGTACACTATGATTTTGACACGTCTGCTGTGGATCATTGTCCGGTGGGACGCTATCTGGAATATCCGGACATTTATATCCCGGCCACGCCCCGGCTGGTGGAGAAAGCCCTTCAGGTGGAGCCGGAGCTGAAAAAAGTCATATGTGCATCGGGAGATAAATTTGTGGCAGATCCGGAAAGGAAAAAAGAACTCCACCAAATCTTTCAGGCTGATATCTGTGAGATGGAGGCAGCGGCCATTGTGATGACATGCAATCGGAATCAGGTACCCTGTCTGCTTCTGAAAACGGTCTCCGATGGTATCCATGGCGGTGCGGAGGAATTTAACCTGGCTTTGGATGAGACAGCGAAAATTTGTCTGAAGATCACAGAGAAAATCATACGAGAAGGGTTTTGAGGGAATGAAATTTTGTGCAAGATGGCCGATAAAAGATAAAACGGGTATCCCACGAGAAAGGAGAAAACATGATCTATCATATTGTGATGTGGAGATGGAAACCGGAAATTGGTGAGGAAGAAAAAGCGCAGCGGCTGGCAGATATGGAGACGCATTTGACTGGCTTAGTGGGGAAAGTGCCTGGTCTGTTGACGGCGAAAGTTGTGACAGCGCCATTTCCTTCTTCCACCCATGATGTGGCGTTGATTACCACCATGGAACGAGCAGAAGACATAAACGTGTATGCGGCGCATCCAGAACATGTGAAAGCTGCCGATACCTATGTGAGGCCCTTTGTATGCGATCGGGTCTGTCTGGACTGCGATATGGCATAGGAAGCCGCGTGTGTCCAAAGCCTGGTTATAGAAAAGGAGGACGTCATGAGGCGGGAAATAGACATGAGAGAAATATCGGAC
>CAJFUP010000135.1 GCA_904420225.1 uncultured Lachnospiraceae bacterium | reverse complement strand
TCCCGTCTGACTTCCTGTTAGAAATCAGACGGGATTTGTCCGTATGCACCCCGGAAACCGTCAGCTAACAGTTGATAAGTAAATTAGTTCCTTATCACTGTTAAGCCTTGATTTTCCGGGGTTTTTGAACCATTTTGATACGGTTTGAACAGCAGATTATCTCTTGGGTAAGTGAGATTAGCGCTTGCTGAACTGCGGAGCGCGACGAGCTGCCTTGAGACCGTATTTCTTTCTTTCTTTCATTCTGGGATCTCTTGTCAAGAATCCTGCCTTCTTCAGCACTGGACGGAAATCCGCATCTGCCTGAAGAAGCGCTCTGGAGAGACCATGGCGGATAGCACCTGCCTGGCCTGTAGTACCGCCGCCGCGTACTGTCACAATAACGTCAAATTTATCCACTGTCTCTGTGGCAGCCAGAGGCTGACGAACAACTACCTTCAGTGTTTCCATACCGAAGTAATCATCGATATCTCTCTTGTTGATGGTAATCTTACCTGTTCCAGGCATCACATATACTCTTGCGATGCTGCTCTTTCTTCTTCCTGTTCCGTAAAACTTTTCCTTAGCCACTGTGTTTTCCTCCTTCCACTACCGATTAAAATGTTAATACTTCTGGCTTCTGTGCTGCATGCGGATGTTCCGGTCCCGCATAAACATTCAGCTTCTTGAACATCTGTCTTCCCAGAGGTCCCTTCGGAAGCATTCCCTTAATCGCCAGCTTCAGTACCTGCTCCGGCTTCTTGTCCATCATTTCGCGAAGCGTTGCGGACTTGAAACCTCCCACATAATCAGAATGTCTGTAATACATCTTCTGATCCATCTTCTTGCCTGTGGTCTTGATCTTATCAGCATTTACGATGATGACAAAATCACCTGTATCAATATGAGGAGTAAAAATCGGCTTATTCTTACCTCTCAGAACCTTAGCTACCTCTGATGCCAAACGACCTAATGTATATCCAGTAGCGTCAACTACATACCATTTTCTCTCAACCGTTGCAGGACTTGCCATGTAACTCTTCATTGGTTAACCTCCTATGAAATCTCATTCCTTCTATAACATATCTATTGATGAAAAAATGTAATACCGGGGCTTTGGCTATACATTCTTCTCACACATTTGATGCTGTTCATTTATAACAGCCTTTATATTATAGTACACACTCCGGGGTGTGTCAATCACTTTTTTATTTTTCTCACCGCATTTCTCACCGTCTCCACCGGTTCAAAACACCGTAGAGTTCCTGCTTTCTGGGCATCACCGGATGTCCCGCTGAATACCCTCTGGGAATCACGGATAAAAACCCGTTCTTCTCAATATCGCGGTACACAGCATCTACCGCCTGCTGTTTTGTCATCCTGCCGCTCCAGCCATTTTTCAAAATATAGCGAAGCATGGCCCCCAGCGCCGCCAGCTGACCAGGATCCGCAATCTGCTCCAGGTAGCGCAGGTCAATGGTCTCCTTATTCAAAATCAGCGTATCGCATCCCCCGGTCTTGATCTTATAGTCGCCATATTTGTCCGTGGCCATTTTCCCAGTGAAGGGTTTTCGAAAAACCATGGCCGGAAACTCCTGTCCCCTGGGTACTGGAATATCGGCCGCAATTTTTTTCGCCTGTCTGGTCACATCCTTTGTCACATAGCAATCCATCTGAAGCACATGATCGGCCACAGTCAAATAGTCGCCGGAGCTGCCCACCACAATGACAGTGGAAATGCCTCTATCCTCATATAGACTTCGTATTTTTCTGATAAAGGGTGTGATGGGTTCCTTTTCATCAGCCACCAGCTGACTCATCCACTCATCGCGAACCATAAAATTGGTGGCTGTGGTGTCCTCATCAATGAGAAAAGCACTGGTTTTGCTCTCAATTCCCTCTATGACATTGGCCGCCTGGGATGTACTGCCGGAAGCGTTGAGACTGGAAAAGTTCTTCGTATCCTGTCCCCCAGGCAGGTTGGCAATAAACGGGGAGATATCACATTCCCGGATATAACGGCCGTCCTCTGCCCGCACCTTCCACGCGCTCTCTTCAGTCAAAACATATTCTCTTCCATCTCCCAGGATGTGATCATATACCCCCTTCTCCAAGGCCTTCAATAGCGTGGATTTTCCGTGGTATCCACCCCCTGTGATCACCGTGATTCCCTGGGGTATTCCCATGCCAGTGATGGTTTTTCCCCCTGGCAGCTCCATGGAAACCCGCATGGATTCCGGGGAGGAAAAAGGTACCGCCTGTTTCATGGGACGTTCCGACACGCCGCTTTCCCTGGGCAAGATGGAACCGTCCGCCAAAAAGGCGATGAGTCCCTTCTCTTTCATCTGTTTTCGAATGGCTTCCTGCTCCTGAGCCAGCCCAATTCGCCGTTCCATTTCCCGCTCATCCAGCTTCCGCAGATAGAACGCGTTCTGCAGAATCTGCGGCAGAATGGAAAACAGAATGGTTTCCAGTTCATCCGCCAGAATGGTTCTCCCCCTGGCCGGAAAGCCAATCTCCATCCTTACTTCCAGCACATCCCCGTCAAAGAGCACTGCAATCCGCTCCAACACTTCCTGGCCTGTCCGGCATGTGGTAATGGAGCCGCTCTTTCCAGATCCCATATTTCGATTTTCAAACCTACGGATGCTTTCATTGAATCGACGCAGCAGATAGTCCTCCGCAGCGCGCTTTTTTTGCCGAGTATCATGCCAGCTGTCTTTGAGTCCATGGGTTTTTCCTGGTATCCGCACCCGCACCCGGGACGGCGCGGCAAAGGGGTCTCCCTGCACATGGTCGATGCACAGCAAATATTCGGGAAATCCATACTCCCCCTGCAGCTCCTTATACATTCCGTAGCTCTTATGATTCACAAATCCCAGTTTTTTCTTCAAATCCTGCGGTGTCATAGTTTCTCATCCTTTCCAATCTCATCCGTCAAAGCGCCAGGCATCTCCTCCTGATCAGCCCTCAAACGATTTCTGCGCTGATCCTCCGTCACGTACCAAACCGATTTGGTCTCTTTCCACTCAAAGCCCATGGATTCATAGAGACGATACGCCTCATGATTGGCTGACGCCACTATTAAAGTGATTTCTGATACATCCCACTTCAGAAATTGATCCAGCAGCCGTCTCATGATTTGGGTACCGTATCCTTTCCTTCTATATTCCGGCAGGATGGCCAGGGCGTCCAGCATGATCCGATTTTCCTCCCAACATACTTCCACAATTCCCACTGACATTTCCCCTACGCCAATGACGAAACCGCTCCTGTCCCTATCTTTCAGCATGGCTCGGATATCTTCAGGTGTACTGGTTCTGCTATTGGGAACCATTCGGAATCCTTCATTATAAATAGCGCAGTACTCCTCCACCCGCTCTTCCCCAAGAGGAATCAGAGAAACCGTGGACTCTTCCCCCATGCTTCCCCGGTAAGAAACATATTTTTCCGGTTTCCAAATCAATACATCCATGCGGGTATCAAAATGATACGTGAAATACTGAAGCGTCAGCCCGTCACTGAGCCGTCCTTCCCGATCAAACACATATAGCTTCTGCGCCCCATTTCTGGTGGCCTGCTTGGATAACCGCAGCAGAGAAGCTGCAAAATCCTGCTCCCGACATCGGTCAATGATCAGATACGCTTTCCCCTTATTTAAAGTTTCTCGCTGGATCAGCCGATAATGAATCATGGAATTTTCCACTTCCGTCTCTTCCGGCAGCTCTGTCTCTTCCCCAATGGAAATCAGGGTAAGTCCATGGGCCGGTGCCTTGGGGCCCGCCTTGCTTCGATCCCTGGCTTCCAATACCTCCTCCATATATTCCGGCGGCCAATAGCCTGTGCCGATGCGCACCAGCGTTCCCACAATGATCCTCACCATATTATAAAGAAATCCATTGCCAGACATACGGATCGTGATCATATCCCCTTCTTTTTCCACAGTCACATCATAGAGAGTACGGACCGTATCCTCCACACTGGTGTGAATGGAACAAAAGCTCTTGAAATCATGTTCCCCCAGGAGACAGACAGCAGCCTGCCTCATTTTATCCACATCCAAATCCATATAAAAAAAATAGGAATCAAGACGGCAGCCCGGTAAAGGGATTTTCCTGTTAAGAATTTTATACTCGTATGTCTTGACGGAACGACATTTCCTTGGATGCCATGACAGCGGCACCTGGCAGGATTCCTGCACCACAATATCCGATGGCAGCCGCTGATTCAGGGCCAAACAAAACTTATCTGCCGGAATCCTGGACTCTGTGTCAAATACTGCCACATTTCCCAAGGCATGAACGCCAGAATCGGTGCGGCTGGCTCCGATGAGCATGACCCTCTCCCCCAAAAGATGCTCCAGGGCCTCTGTTAATTTTTCTTCGATTGTCACACCATTTGGCTGCACCTGCCAGCCGCAGTAGTTGGTGCCGTCATAGGCAATTACCAATTTCACTCGTTTCATTTTCGTCCCTCTGCCTTTCCACCGTTTTGTAATAGCCGTCCCGCTCCCCAAAGCTGTATTCCATGCTATGCCAGTACACGCAATACCACCATCAGAGCCAAAAACGCCAGCAAAACTCCGTACGCGGCCTTATCCGCTCTCTCATAGCGCAGCGGCTTCATTTTCGTTCTCCCCTCGCCGCCGTGATAGCATCTGGCTTCCATGGCCATGGCCAAATCCGAGGCCCGGCGAAACGCAGAGATGAACAGCGGCACCAGGAGGGGTACCATGGCCTTGGCCCTCTGAATTAAATTTCCGCTCTCAAAATCCGCACCCCTGGCCATTTGTGCCTTCATGATTTTATCTGTCTCTTCCACCAAAATAGGGATGAAGCGCAGCGCAATGGACATGATCATAGCAATCTCATGAACCGGCACATGGATTTTTTTCAAAAATCCCAGACTTTTTTCCAGACCATCTGTCAAATCATTGGGCGTGGTGGTCAGCGTCATCAAAGTCGATCCGATAATGAGATACACCAAACGTACCGCCATGAAAGCTGCCTGAATCAGCCCCCCTGTGGTAATGGTGATGAACCCCACATGGATCAGCATGGTTCCGTCCTGGATGAAAAATATATTGAATACTACGCTGAAAAGCAAAAGAATCACAATACTCTTCAGCCCCCGCACCATATAGGACAGCGGAACCTTGGACACCCGGATGACGGATGCCAAAAACGCAGTGGCAATTAGATAGGCAACGAGGCCCTGTGCCACAAACAGGGCTACGATGAAAATCAGCGTACCTGCCAATTTGGTTCGTGGGTCCAGTCTATGAATCGGCGATTCGATGGGATAGTATTGGCCCAAAGTGATATCTCTAATCATGGCTTCCTCCATACATGCTCTCGTGGAACGAATGGCTGCCTGCGGCATACCGCTGCCTGAGCCAGGTCAGTGTTTTTTCCATACCCGCATGATTTCTTGTTTTGCTTGGGCCACGGTAATGGCGTCCACATTCACATCCCAGCCTTTTTCCCTCAGGGAATGCATCAGATATGTGACCTGCGGCGCGGCAAGGCCCATTTTCTCCAATTCCTTATAATGCCGAAAAACTTCCACCGGCGTCCCGTCAAACTGTACCTTCCCATGGTCCATGACAATGAGGCGTCCGGCATAACGAGCCATATCTTCCATACTGTGGGAAACCAAAATAATGGTGATATGGTTTTCCTCATGAAGGCGTTTCACCTGCTCCAAGATCTCATCTCGTCCCATGGGATCCAATCCTGCTGTGGGTTCATCCAAAATCAGGACCTCCGGCTCCATGGCCAAAACTCCGGCAATGGCCACCCTGCGTTTCTGTCCACCCGACAGTTCAAAGGGAGACAAGGAATAAAACGACTCATCCATCCCCACCAATTCCAGTGCATGTCTGGCTCTACGCTGGATTTCCTCCTTCTCCAATCCCAGATTCTTAGGCCCAAAGCATACATCGGAAAACACGTCCGCCTCAAAAAGCTGATGCTCCGGATACTGGAACACCAGCCCCACTTTGCTGCGCAGCTCCTTTAGGGAAAATCCTTCTCCGTGGATATCCCTGTCATTATAGTAAATCGTTCCGCTGGTGGGACGCACCAAACCATTCAAGTGCTGAATCAATGTGGATTTCCCGGAACCAGTATGCCCCATGAGGCCAATGAACTCTCCATCCCGGATGGTCAGACTCACATGGTCCAGGGCATGCACCGGAAATGCGGTGTCTGGCTCATATATATAGTCCACCTTATCTAAACGTATTGACATAACGCATCCACCAGCTCCTCCACCGTCAAAATACCGTCCGGCAGCGGGAGTCCTTCCTTTTTTAATTCATATGCCAGCTCCGTCACCTGGGGCACGTCCAGGCGATACGATTTCAGCTCTTCCACCCGGGAAAAAATCTCCCGGGGCGTTCCGTCCATGACAATCTTGCCACCGTCCATGACAACCACACGATTGGCATGGATCACTTCTTCCATATAGTGGGTGATCAGTACAACGGTGATACCCTCGGTGCGGTTCAACTCCTGAACTGTCTCAATCACTTCCGCCCTTCCATGGGGATCCAGCATGGCTGTGGGTTCATCCATGATGATACAGTCAGGCTTCATGGCCACCACCCCGGCGATGGCCACCCTCTGCTTCTGACCTCCTGAAAGCTTATTGGGAGACTGGCGTCGATAGGCCGTCATGCCCACCGCCCTGAGACTTTTGTCCACCCGCTCCCAGATTTCCATGGTGGGCACTCCCATATTCTCAGGCCCAAAGGCCACATCTTCCTCCACCATATTGGCGATGATCTGGTTATCCGGATTCTGAAATACCATTCCCGCCCGCTGACGGATATCCCAAATATGGTCTGCGTCCTTGGTGTCCATTTCTCCCAACCAGACCGTTCCCTCTGTGGGCAGCAAAATGGCATTGAGATGTTTGGCCAGCGTAGATTTTCCGGAACCATTGTGTCCCAGCACAGCGACAAAGTCCCCCTGCTCAATCTCCAGGGAGACATCATCGATGGCTCTCGTCTTTCCCGTCACCTCACCCTCATCTCCATATTTCGCATATTCATAGATGAGTTTTGCAATTTTTATAATTTTATTCATCCAGCGTCCTCCCGCAGTCCAGTGCCCTAATGAGGCTATTGGCTGCCCGTACATTGTTTTTATTGTAATGGATTCCCATTGAAAATGCAAGAACTAAACAGCCATCTTTTCAATCCCGGTTTTCTGTGTTATACTGAAACCCAGATGAATCGCAATGCGGGAAACTGCCGACAGATTCCCTGATTTGCGCTCTGCGTTTTGGGCCCATCGGCACGATGCTGGATTCCGGACTGACAGCCCAAACACGGAAAAATAGGAGGTGCTCTTATGAATTCCAGTACAGTCAAATGGCAGGATCGAAAACACTTCATGTGGTTCCCATTCAGTTTTACCAAATATCAGCTGAGCAATGACCGCATCTATTCCCAAAAGGGGCTGCTGAATACCAAATACGATGAAGTTCTCCTTTACCGCATAGTGGATATCAGCCTGAAACGCAGCCTTGCCCAGAAAATTTTCGGCACAGGCACGGTAATTTTGGCCTGCCGCGCGGATACCGAATCGGAAATTCGTCTGGTCAATATCAAAAAGCCCCTTGAAGTTAAGACCATGCTTTCCGACGAGATTGAACATTCCCGCAGCCACAGACGTGTGGTGGGCAAGGAATTTTTCGGCAATGACCTGGGAGAAGGCGACTATTCAGACTATGATGAGGAAGCAGACGGCGGCGGATTTGATTTCGATGAACATTAAAAAAAGAGGTGTCCTTTTCTTGGGGACACCTTCTTTCTTCTCATCGGATCCGTTCCGGGAAACCGACCTTTTTCTGCACTTTCCGAAGCGTCTTATTGGCCACATATCCAGCTTTTTCTGCGTTTGTCTTTATGATCTGATCCACATAGTCTTTATTATTCAAAAGATCTGTCTGTTTCTGCTGAATGGGTTTCAAGATTGAGACCACCGCTTCTCCCACCGCGGTCTTAAAATCGCCGTACCCTTTTCCATCGAATTCTCTCTCCACTTCTTCCGGCGTTTTCCCAGTGCAGGCTGAATAGATATTGATCAAATTTTTGATTCCCGGCTGCTCATCGCAGTAGCGGACACAGCCCTCCGAATCTGTCACCGCCCGCTTGAACTTGCGAATAATGGTATCGGCGTCATCTGTCAGATAAATACTGCCATTGACATTTTCATCTGATTTTGACATCTTTTTGGACGGATCCTGCAGGCTCTGAATCTTGGCTCCCACTTTTCCCACATACGCTTCTGGAATGGTAAACACATCCCCATATATGTTGTTGAAACGCTGGGCAATGTCTCTGGTGATCTCCAGATGCTGCGTCTGATCCACTCCCACGGGAACCACATCCGCCTGGTACAGCAAAATATCCGCAGCCATCAGCACAGGATAGGCGAACAGCCCCACATTGATATTGTCGACGTGCTTGGCCGCCTTATCTTTAAACTGCGTCATTCTCTGCATCTCCCCCATATAGGTGAAGCAGTTGAGAATCCAGGCCAGCTCCGCATGAGCTGACACATGAGACTGATAGTAAATGCAGTTCTTCACCGGGTCCAGCCCAGCCGCGATATAGAGCGTCAGCAGATTGCGCGCCCGTTTCCGCAATTCCGCAGGATTCTGGCGCACCGTAATGGAGTGCATATCCACCACACTGTAAAAGCACTGATATTCGTCGGAAAAATTGAGCCAATTTTTCAAAGCGCCAAGATAATTTCCAAGCGTCAGCGTCCCTGTTGCCTGCATTCCGCTGAATAACATTTTCTGACCATTTAACATAATATCCTCCCTGAGAAAACACTGGAACTCCCCCTGTCAGCCGCTGCCGCAGCAAAGAGTCCAGTCTGTTTCTTTTTGTATCTCTAATCCTTATTTTACTGAATACCCGGAATTTTGGGTAAACTGTCAAATCCTTTTTGAAGTTCTTCATCTGACGGAATATAATCTGTCATCTTTCCCTCCAGATATGCGGAATATGCTGTCATATCAAAATATCCTGTTCCCGTCAGTCCAAAGACAATGGTTTTGGCCTCTCCGGTCTCCTTGCATTTCAGCGCTTCGTCCATGGCAGCCCGGATGGCATGGGCGGACTCGGGAGCCGGAAGGATTGTCTCCTTTTTGGCAAAAAATACCGCCGCTTCAAATACTCTGGTCTGCTCCACAGATACTGCTTCCATATACCCATCGTGGTACAATTTGGACAGGATGGGCGACATGCCGTGGTACCTAAGTCCTCCCGCATGGTTGGCCGACGGAATGAAGCCGCTTCCCAATGTATACATCTTCGCCATGGGCGTGATCTTTCCCGTATCGCAAAAATCATACGCATACTTTCCCCTGGTCAGCGACGGACAGGATGCCGGTTCCACTGCAATGATGCGGGGATTGGCCTTGCCAAGAATCTTATCTCTCATAAACGGGGCAATGAGGCCTCCCAAATTGGAGCCGCCGCCTGCGCAGCCAATGACAATATCCGGATACTCTCCCAAAATTTCCATGGCCTTTGCCGTCTCCAAACCGATGATGGACTGATGAAGAAGCACCTGATTCAAAACAGAACCCAACACATATTTACATCCAGGCGTATTGACCGCTGTCTCCACAGCCTCCGAAATGGCGCATCCAAGGGAACCTGTGGTGTTGGGATTTTCAGCCAAAATCTTTCTCCCCACTTCCGTAGTTGCGCTTGGACTGGGGATAACATTCCCGTCAAAAGTCTGCATTACTGCCTTGCGGAAAGGCTTTTGCTCATAGGATACTTTTACCATGTAAACGGTCAAAGGAATCCCAAAATAAGAGCAGGCCTCAGAAAGAGCAGTGCCCCACTGTCCGGCTCCCGTCTCCGTAGTCAGGCTCGTCAGCCCCTGCTCCTTGGCATAATAGGCCTGGGCAATGGCAGAATTCAGCTTATGGCTTCCCGATGTATTATTTCCCTCAAATTTATAATAGATCTTGGCCGGTGTATCCAGAGCCCGCTCCAGACTGTAGGCCCGGACCAGCGGCGATGGCCGATACATTTTATACATTTCTTGAACTTCTTCTGGAATATCAAAATAAGGGGTGGTGCTGTCCATCTCCTGCTTTGCCAGCTCTGTACAGAATACTGGAGTAATGTCCTCTAGAGTGGCGGGTTTCAATGTGGCAGGATTCAGCATGGGAGCTGGCTGCTCCTTCATATCCGCTCTCAGATTATACCACTGCTTCGGCATTTCCTCTTCGCTTAAATAGAATCTGTGGGGTATTTTTGTCATAACGCGTTCTCCTTTCCTCTCCTCAGTGATCTAAAGTCATGTTTCCGGGGACAGAACGCCTGCAAGCCCATTGTTCCATGGATTTTATATAGGCACAAAAAAAGACCTCCATCCCCAAATCAGGGACAAAAGTCTAAAAAATGCTTCTGCGGTACCACCCTCATTGATGCTTTATCAGCACCCGCTCTCTCCGAAGTCATCTGTCAAACAGCTATTTTTCTGCTCTGCTGTCCAACAAAAAACAACGCTTCCTTTATAACGGGTGAAGATCCCGTCGGCTACTACTCGTCAATCCTTTCGCTCCGCCCTTATCAGCCCATTCAGCAAACCCCGTCTGCCGCGCTCCCACCATTCGCAGCTCTCTGAAAAACGATCTGTCCGCCTACTCCTCTGAATCATCGGTTTTCCAATTAAGTTACTCCGATTATAATACACTGGCCCGGCGCCGTCAAGTACCTTTCTTCTCTTTTTTTCATAAAATGATACTGGAAGCTGAATCGTTCCGATACCCATTCAGGCAGTTTGCCCCTGCTTGACAATGTCTGGACGCCATGCTATTCTGGCTCTTGAACCATAAACCCATTCCCCACATTTTTCAATGGAGGAAAAAACATGAATGCAATGATTTATCTGGATCATGCCGCCACCACGGCCGTAAGGCCCGAAGTGCTGGAAGCCATGATACCCTATTTCAAAGAGAATTACGGCAATCCCTCCTCTATATATGATTTTGCTTCCATCAGCAAAACCGCGATCCGAAATGCCCGCGCCCAGGTGGCTTCTCTGATGGGCGCCCAGGAGCGGGATATTTATTTTACCGGAGGAGGATCTGAGGCAGACAACTGGGCCATCAAATGCTCCGCCGAAGCGTACGCCCACCGAGGACGTCATATCATCACCAGCAAAATTGAGCATCACGCCGTGCTTCATACCTGCCAATATTTGGAACGGCACGGGTTTTCCGTCACATATCTGACGCCGGATGAGATGGGGCTTATCACCCCCCGCGCCCTGCGCGCCGCCCTTCGCCCCGATACGATTCTGGTCAGCATCATGACAGCCAACAATGAGATTGGAACCATTGAGCCCATCCGGGAACTGGGGCTGATTTGTCGTCAGCAACAGATATTATTCCACACTGACGCTGTGCAGGCTTTGGGACAAATTCCTCTGGATGTGGACAGGATGAATGTCGATCTGCTGAGTGCCAGTGCCCACAAACTCATGGGCCCCAAGGGAGTAGGCTGTCTCTATATCCGCCCTGGTGTCACCATCGGCCCTCTCATCCACGGCGGAGCCCAGGAACGGCATCGCCGGGCAGGAACGGAAAACGTCCCAGGCATCGTAGGCTTTGGCAAAGCTGCCCAGCTGGCAGCCGCTGACATGGATACCCGTACCCGCAGAGAAAGAGAACTGCGGGACTATTTCATTCGATCTGTCCTGGCCCGCATCCCCTACTGCCGCTTAAACGGAAGCCCCTCCAGACGGCTTCCCGGAAATGTAAATTTCAGCTTTTCGTTTGTGGAGGGCGAATCTCTCCTGATAATGCTGGATATGGAAGGCATCTGCGCTTCTTCCGGCTCCGCCTGCACCTCAGGTTCTGTGGATCCCTCCCATGTACTGACAGCCATAGGACTGCCGGAGGAAGCTGCCCGCGGATCCATCCGCTTCACATTGGGGGAGGATAATACCCGGGAGGAAATTGACTTCGTAGTATCCCGCCTGGAGGCCATCATCAGCCGTCTGCGCTCCATGTCCCCGGCCTATGCCCAACGCCAATCGGCCCCAAAATCTGCGGAATAATAGACGCCAGTCTGCCCATACGAGCCGCGCGCAAGATACGTTTCCAGCGCGGCGCGCATGGCGCAGCTTATTTTTTACTGCGGATTCCCTGCAGAGCAAACCAGATGAAAACAACGGCAATGGCTCCCTGAACCACCAGACTTACCACTATCCAGTTATCGGTAATGATATTGCTTCGATATCCGTTCCATTGGTTCATAAACTCCAGCACACCATTCTGTCCTTTTACTTGGCTATTTACAATGGCGTAAAACGTAAACAGAGGATTGCACAACAGAAAATAATGATACCAGTCCACCGCTTTCTCTCCCGAATCGGCAGTGGCTATCCCCACCCCCAGTATCTGCGGCAGACGACTCAGCAAAAGTGGCCCTGCTGTCACAAGAAACAGATAGCTGTAAGACAAAATCGTGGAAACCAGTGAACGGCTACTCCAGGAGGAAAAGCAGATGCCAGCACTGGCTGTGCAAAAGGATAAAACCAAAATTCCTCCAAACATTTCCAAAAGATCCAGATAGCGAATTCCGCCAAATATAAATACCAGGGACATCACCGGTAGGCTGGAAATCATCAGTACCAAAACAGCACTGAGTACCGCCGCCATTTTTCCAGTAACAATGGCCATGGAAGACAGCGAAGTACTCATCATGGAATCAAATGTCCGCCTCTCCCTTTCGCCTGAGATACATCCCGCCGCCAGAGAGGTGAGGATCAACTGAAGCATTCCGAATTCCAGAATGGATAAAATGGTATACAGCTGCAGTACCATGGAGTAGTCCACCGCTGCATTCCATCTCATGCCGCTGATCATTTTTCCCAATACGTACAGTCCCACCACGGCCAGAATTCCATTGAAAATGAGAAATACGCTCACCTGGCGGTAAGAACGGTTTCCCGTTCGAATTTCTTTGATATAAACAGGATTGCGCAATGTCATATTTTACCAGACCTTTCTTTTGTCACTTGCATAAAAAGCGATTCCAAATCCCCTGGTTCCCGATAGAAGGACTGAACCCGAATCCCCGCTCCCACCAGGAAACTGAGCAAATTGGACTCATCCTGCTCATCCCCTTCATATTGAATAACAATATGGTGCCCCTCAATGGAAATGCTCTTGACATAAGGATCTTTTTTCAAAATCCCCACTGCCTGATCCTCTCCTTCCAAAATGATCATATGAAGCAAATTGGACATATTGATTCGCCTGAAAACTTCTGTTTGTTCTCCCTGAATCAGCATTTGCCCCCGGTCCATAATGCCGATATGAGTACACAAATCTGTCATCTCCGTCAGTACATTGGAACTAATCACCACAGCCATTCCCTCTTCTTTCAGCTGTTTCATCATCCCTTTTACCACACTTCTCGTCACTGGATCCATGCCTGCCACCGGCTCATCCAACAAAAGCAGCCTGGGATTATGGAGCAATACTCTGGCCAGACAAATCCTTTGCTTCATGCCTCTGGATAAACTTTCCACAAAATCATCCTCATGCTCCTGCATACCCACACGCTTCAAAAGAGACTCCCATCGATCCCTCCCCTTCAGTCCGTACAGTCCGATGGACGCTGCAAAAAACTCCATATATTCCTTTACCTTCAGATTGGGATACGTGCCAAAATGTGCCGGAATATATCCAACCGTCTGTTTCAGTCTGGGCAAATCTGCCAGAATAGGTTTCCCGTCAATCCGCACTTTACCACGGTCCGGTGTCAAAATTCCTGCCAGGATCTTAATCACCGTCGTTTTTCCGCATCCATTGGATCCAATCAAGCCAAAAATCTGCCCCTGCCCCACTTCCATGTCAAAATTATCCAGCGCGCACTCCCCACCAAAGAATTTACACAGTCCGTTAATTTCCAGCATTGTTTTCCCTCCAGATCATTGAAATCCGCGGCAGCCTGCAGGATTCGCCATTTTGCGCCGCACTGCGGTAGCGAATATACAGCATATCGGAAAATATGAAATTCTGAAGTTCCTCATCCGCCAATTTGGTCTTTCCCGGATAGAAAAGGGTATAGGCACCTGTCACAGGATTCAGCAGATAAATTTCCGCCACCTGAGTCTCTCGTCCATTTTCACCATTTATATGGAACTCCAACTCCTTGATTTCATCCCCGCTGTTGATATAATACGCCATGATGCCGTCTGTATCTTCCAGAAATTGGTTCTCAGAACCGCTGAATGTTCCCGCCACTACTCTGTTGGCCAATGAGATGGACGGTGTGTATTCCCATCCGTCACGAACCATTTCCAGTTCCACATAAACCACCACCATTTTTTCCCCATATTGTTCATATCTGGCGTCCGGCTGAATATCCAAATCCGGCTCACTGA
>CAJFUP010000134.1 GCA_904420225.1 uncultured Lachnospiraceae bacterium | reverse complement strand
GATGGATTCCCGAGTGGCCAAAGGGGACAGACTGTAAATCTGCTGCAAATTGCTTCGGTGGTTCGAATCCACCTCCATCCATTTCAATCTGATTTTTAAAGCATAATAATCAGATTGAGTTAATATCATATTATATAGTTGCCGCGGGGTGGAGCAGTCTGGAAGCTCGTCGGGCTCATAACCCGAAGGTCGCAGGTTCAAATCCTGCCCCCGCAATTTTTGTGCCCAGATAGCTCAGTCGGTAGAGCAGAGGACTGAAAATCCTCGTGTCGCTGGTTCGATTCCGGCTCTGGGCATTTTTGATTGCAGTTTTACCATATGACACTGGTGCAAGGCACAATCCCGTTTCAAAGATAGAAGGGATTGTGCCTTTTTGTTTCATTAGGAAACTCTTTTGTTTGCGTCTGTGTTATGGTAGAATAATTAGGAAAGTAATTCTATTTATAACCATATGGGGAGTATTGTATGAAGGATGAGAAGCCTAAACTGTTGTATGAACGCTTGAAAGAATACGCGGATTCTGATTTTTATCCATTCCATATGCCGGGACATAAGCGGAAACTCTATCCATTTAATGAATCCTATTCCATTGATATTACGGAGATTGACGGATTTGACGATTTTCATCACCCGGAGGGAGTTTTGCGGGATGCCATGGATCATACGGCTGCAATTTATGGGGCAGATGCCTCATACTTTTTGGTCAATGGATCCACAGGGGGAATTTTAAGTGCTATTTCTGCTGCTGCTGATATTTCAAGTGGGATTTTGGTGGCGAGAAATTGTCATAAGTCTGTATACCATGCGATATTTTTGAAAAATTTGAAACCATATTACGTCTATCCCCAAAAAACGGACTATTTGGGGATAGCTGGAGGAATTTTGCCTGGAGATGTGGAAAAGTCACTGAAAAATCATCCGGAAATCAGCGCGGTAGTGCTGGTTTCTCCCACGTATGAGGGAATCGTATCGGATGTGGGAGCCATTGCAAAAATATGTCATTGCCACGGGATACCTCTGATTGTGGATGAGGCTCATGGAGCGCATTTTCCTTTTTGGCGGGAAGGCCCCCGATCGGCACTTGAATGGGGAGCGGACTGTGTGATTCAGAGCCTTCACAAAACACTCCCTGCCTTGACGCAGACAGCGGTGCTGCATTGGAGACAAGGGTTTCTCAGTAGAGATCGTTTGGAGCAGTATCTTCATATCTACCAATCTTCCAGTCCTTCATATGTTTTCATGGCATCTATCCAGTCGTGCCTTACCTTGATGGAGAATCAAGGGAGGAAACAAATGGAACTCCATGGCGATAGAATGAAACAATTCTTGGGTAAGTGCCAATGGTTAAAAAAAATCCGGTTGTTGGATGAGTCGGTGGTGGGGCGCTTCGGAATCTTTGACTGGGATTGGACTCGGGTGGTTATGATGACAGATGGTCATCGGGGAGAAGAGCTGTATTCCATACTGCGGGACAGATATCATCTGCAGATGGAAATGAAGACCCCGGATTATGTGGTGGCCATCACATCCATTGCCGATGATGAGAACGGATTAAATCGCCTGTATCATGCGTTGAAAGAGATCGATCAGGAATGGCGGAAAGAAACGGATGAATGCTGTTCCTGTGCCGATAAACACGAGGCAGAAATACTCCGCCAGGAAATTCATATGGAGCAGGAGGCAAACCTGTGTCCAAGAGTGGAAGTCCCCATGACGCCGTACGAAGCGTCTCTCTGTCCCACGGAGACCGTTTTTTTGGAGCAAGCATTGGGAAGAATAGCGGCGGAAACGGCTTATATTTATCCGCCAGGCATTCCATTTATTATGCCTGGGGAACAAATAGATATCGATCATCTGCGAATACTTTCTTTTTATCATCACATGGGGTTTCAAATTCGAGGATTAAAGGATCCGGCCATGAGACAATTACAAGTAATAGAAAGGTTTCAGGAAAATGGGTAAAATATTTTATTTAATGGGGAAAAGCGCTTCCGGTAAGGATACCATTTATCAGGAGCTGATGCGAGACAGAGATCTGGATCTGAAATCCATTGTCCTGTATACCACGCGTCCCATACGGGATGGGGAGCAGGAAGGAATCGACTATCATTTCATTACCGAAGAAGAGGTTCAGGATCTGCAGCGGTCGGGCCATATCATTGAGATGCGGACATATGAAACCGTGTATGGCCCTTGGCGTTACTTGACTGTGGATGATGAACAAATTGATCTGGAGGGAAATGATTATATTGTTATCGGAACATTGGAATCATTTTTGAAAGTCAAGGCATATTTTGGCCAGGAGAAAGTCGTTCCCATCTATGTGTATTTGGACGATGGAAAACGCTTGGAATGGGCTTTGCAGAGAGAAAAAAAACAAAGCCGCCCCCGCTATGGAGAGATGTGCCGCCGTTTTTTGGCAGACGAAAAAGATTTTTCTGAGGAAAATCTTTTGGCTTGTGGAATTGTATGCAGACAGCCTGGAAAAAATGGAACAGAGGAGCGTTGCTATTCGCCCAGCGCCTTCTATAACGACAATTCTCAAAACTGCAAGGAACGCATTAAAAAATTCATTCAAAGCTTCCTTCATAGACAGTAAAAAATATGTGTGATATAATGGAACCAGTTTTGAAATTCCAGAGGAGCGCTGTAGCGGCGAGCATTGGAAAAATTTATAAACCGATAAGGAGGGGTATGGATGGCTGGATTTGATTCGGTAGTGGGCAATGGGCAGATAAAGGAGCATTTTGAGAATGCAATTCAGTTGAACAAAATATCCCATGGTTATATTTTAAACGGCGAGGACGGCATGGGAAAGATGGAGCTGGCCAAAGCCTTTGCACAGATGGCAGAATGTGAAGGACAGGGAAAAAAGCCGTGTATGGTGTGTCATTCCTGCCGACAGTTTTTATCCGGAAATCATCCGGATATTATTTATGTGAGCCATGAAAAGCCGGGAGTCATCGGTGTGGATGATGTGAGAAAGGGAATTAATAATGATATACTCATCAAGCCTTACAGCAGCCCGTATAAGATTTATATTGTCAATGAGGCGGAGAAGATGTCCGTGCAGGCTCAGAACGCATTGCTGAAGACCATAGAGGAGCCTCCTTCCTACGGCATTATTATGCTGCTGACATCCAATGCGGAAGGTTTTTTGCCCACCATTTTATCCAGGTGCATGGTATTGAATCTGAAGCCGGTGACCGATGAGGAGATGGAGGCGTTTCTGAGAAAAGAACAAATACCAGAAGAAAAAATTTCCGCGTTGGTGAAATTTTCCAGGGGAAATGTGGGAAAGGCCATGCGTATGGCCCAGTCGGAATCGTTCACCACTATGGTTGAACAAATCATGACGATGCTGCGGCGGGCAGATCAGATGAATATCAATGAATTGCTGGGATTTGTTTCTGTTCTGACAGGATATAAACTGGAAATTAAGGACTGCCTGGATTTCATGGAAATGTGGTACCGTGATGTGCTGATGCTGAAAGCGACCAATGACTTAAATTTATTGATTTTTAAAGAAGAATACGCTTCCATCCGTCAGGTGGGCAATCATAAGTCCTATGAGGCCATTGAAAAAATTATCCAGGCCATTGAGACAGCGAAGAGGCGTCTGGATGCCAATGTCAATTTTGAACTGACAATGGAAATTCTGCTTTTGGCCATGAAGGAGAAGTAAACTAGAAATGAGGTAGGTATGGTTAAAGTAATCGGAGTGAGATTCCGGAAAGCCGGAAAAGTATATTATTTTGATCCATTGAGTTTTCCCGTTGAGACGGGGCAGTATGTCATTGTGGAAACGGCTCGCGGTATTGAATACGGAAAAGTAGTGCTGGGAGTTCGTGAGGTGGAAGAGAGTAAAATTGTCCAGTCTTTAAAACCGGTGCTGCGCATAGCTACAGAAGAAGATCGCCTCCAAGCGGAAAAAAATAAGAAAAAGGAAAAAGAAGCTTTTCAAATTTGTTTGGATAAGATTGCAAAGCATAAGCTGGAGATGAAGCTTATAGATGCAGAGTATACCTTTGACAATAATAAAGTACTTTTTTATTTCACCGCAGACGGAAGAATTGATTTCCGCGAGTTGGTAAAGGATTTGGCGGCAGTGTTCAAAACCAGAATTGAGCTTCGTCAAATTGGCGTCAGAGACGAGACAAAAATCTTGGGGGGCATCGGTATTTGCGGAAGACCGCTGTGCTGCAATACGTTTTTATCGGAGTTTGCACCCGTCTCCATCAAAATGGCCAAGGAACAAAATTTGTCTCTCAACCCGGTGAAAATTTCCGGTGTCTGCGGGAGACTGATGTGTTGTCTGAAAAATGAAGAAGAGACGTACGAATACTTAAACAGTACGCTGCCAGGTATTGGAGATTATGTCACCACCGACGATGGGCTAAAAGGAGAAGTGTCCAGTGTCAGCGTTCTGCGCCAGCAGGTGAAGGTGATTGTCAATGTGAATAAAGAGGATAAAGAGATTCGGGAATACCGTGTGGATCAGCTGAAATTCAAACCCAGACGCAAAAAAGATCACGGTAAGGTCAGCGACGAGGAGCTGAAAGCTTTGGAGGCGCTGGATAAAAAGGAAGGAAAGTCAAAACTGAATGACAATTGAGTTATTGGAACAGGAGCGGGTGGATGATCTGGGGAGAAATGGTTATCGGATCATCCAGCATAGAAAGAAATTTTGTTTCGGCGTAGATGCAGTGCTTTTGGCGTGGTTTGCACGGGTGAAAGAAGGAGATCGGGTACTGGACATGGGTACGGGAACGGGAATCATACCCATACTCATGCAAGCCAGAGCTCAGGAGCAAAAGATTCCGTGTCATTTCACCGGTTTGGAAATTCAGGAAGAAATGGCGCAGATGGCTCATCGCAGTGTGGAAATGAATGGGATTCAGGATTCTGTGGACATTGTACAGGGTGATATCAGGGAGGCCTCCCAGCTATTTGGAAGGACTTCCTTTTCAGTTGTGACGTCAAATCCGCCGTACATGCCGGGAAACCATGGTCTGACCAATCCCAGCGCGGCCAAAGCCATTTCCCGCCATGAGGTACTCTGCACACTGGAAGATGTAATCAGACAGACGGCTCAAGTACTGGAGCCGGGAGGGCATTTTTATATGATACACAGGCCATTTCGCCTGATTGAAATAATAACGGTTTTGACAAAATATCGGCTGGAACCCAAGAGACTGCAGTTTGTCCATCCATTTGCTGACAGGGAAGCCAATATGGTTTTGGTGGAATCCGTGCGTGGAGGCGGTTCCATGGCAAAGGTGGAAGAACCCATTATAGTTTATGAGAGTCCCGGTGTCTACACAAAAAAAATCTATGAAATCTATGGAAAACCAAATCCCCAGACCAATAGATGACAGGGTAGGCGGATGAGGAAAGGATAGGGTGAATATGGCTGGAAAATTGTATTTGTGCGCAACCCCCATTGGAAATATGGAGGATATAACCTTCCGGGCAGTTCGTGTCTTAAAAGAGGCGGATCTGATCGCCGCAGAGGACACCAGGCACAGTATAAAGCTGCTGAACCATTTTGACATTCATACGCCCATGACCAGCTACCACGAATTCAATAAAGTGGAAAAAGCCAAGCGCCTGGTGCAGATGATGCTGGAGGGAAAACAGGTGGCCTGTATCACAGATGCCGGCACACCGGGAATTTCTGATCCTGGGGAGGAATTGGTAAGACAATGCCATGAGGCAGGCATTCCGGTTACTTCCGTTCCGGGGCCAGCGGCCTGTGTGGCCGCAGTGACCATGTCCGGACTTCCCACGAGGCGATTTTGTTTTGAAGCATTTCTGCCGTCCGATAAGAAAGAAAAGGCGCGTATTTTGGAAGAATTAAAACGGGAAACCAGAACCATTGTGATTTATGAGGCTCCCCACCGTTTGGTGCGCACTCTGGGGGAGCTTTTGGAAGCTCTTGGAGACAGACAGATTAGTATCTGCCGGGAGCTGACCAAAAAACATGAGACGGTGTTTCGTTCTACCTTGCAGCAAGCGGCAGACTATTATGAGCAAAATGAGCCCAAGGGGGAATGTGTACTGGTATTGGAAGGGAGAAGCGCCGCTTGGCTGGAGATGGAAAAAGAGGCATCCTGGCAGGATATTCCTTTGGACCAGCATATGGAACGCTATCTATCCCAGGGAATGGATAAAAAGGAGGCCATGCGGCAGGTGGCCAGAGACCGGGGAATCAGCAGGCGGGATGTATACCAGATGCTTCTGAAGTCATAAATGGATTCTTGCCGAACCATTGTGCGACAAGCTCTTTCTTTAATGAAAATTAGGGCAGAAGTTTTTTGGGCCGGGCTTTGTGATCCATGATTTTGCAGAACAGAATGCCGACTATGGTACTGATCAAGGTGGCGATTATCGAAGGTGCCAGAATGGCTGCGGGGCTGATACTTCCATACTGGCTTCGGTAGGCAATGATATTCACTGGAATCAGCTGGAGTGAAGAAATATTTAGGATGAGAAAGGTACACATTTCGCGGCTGGCTGTATGAGGAGGAGCGGCATCCGAAAGGCCGTGGGCTTGACGGGACACTTCCAGATCGGCCAGCTCCTCCATGGCCTTGATGCCGGCAGGTGTGGCGGCCCAGCCCAGTCCTAGAAAATTGGCGATGAAGTTGACACTGATGGCTTCCTGTGCCGGATGACTGTCCGGTAGAGAGGGAAACAGAAAACGCATGAAGGGGCGGATCTTTTTTGTGAGGCGTTTTACGATACCGGCATTGGAGGCAATTTCCATCAATCCCGTCCACAGGGACATGACTCCCAGCATGGTGATGCAGAGAGTCACAGCTTCCTTGGCCGAATCCAGAGCGCCATTGGTGACAGCTTCCATGCGTCCGGTGGCGGCGCCCCAGACGACGCCCACCAGCATCATGGCAGCCCAGAGATAATTGAGCATAGCGGTTCCTTTCGCTGTCTTGTATTTGTGCAGTATATGAAAAAATAGTATCAAATTATGCATGGACAGTGCAGAATGCATGACGGAGAGGCATTGAAATGGAAGCAGTCTCTGTTTCCATAAGGATAAATGGTCGAAAGTGCGCAGAATCATGAGGGAATGTAAGTAGAATGCATACCAAATTTTGGGTAAAATGAATATAAGGCTATGTGTGGATAGCAGTATTTCACATAAAATCGACGAAAGGTTTTGCATCAATTCATCTTTAATTGGTACAAAATTTTTCCTGATGGGCCGAAAAAAGAGAGGAGGTAGTTGAATTGAGAAAACGGAAGAGGCATCTTTTCCTGGAGATGGCGAAGCGGGCTGGAGCAGTGAGCCTTTCAGCGGCCATGGTCTTCAGCGGACTGTATTGGAATACAAATACAGCCAGCGCTGCGGAAGTCTCCTGGAAGACCGATGTGGAGTCAGCCATTGATGGAATGACAGATGCCATGACGGCCAAGGATAACTACGAAGACGCGGCAGCAGGACTGCAGACCGCGTATGATCAGCTGGAAAGCTCGGCGGCAGTGGAGAATCTCCAGGTGGTCAGTGTGGAGGAGGATTCCATTCTCCTTCAATGGGACGCTTTTGAAGCGGACAATCTGAGAGGCTATAATGTTTACTGGTCCGACAAAAATGAAGCGGACTCAGAGTTTTTGCTTCTCAATTCGGACGGTCAGACCAGCACCAATGAGGAAGATCTCACGGTGAGCGCGGATAGTATTGAACCGGGTTCGGCCACCATCACATTTACAGTGCCGAAGACCACCAATAAGAGTTACTACTTTAAAGTAGCTGCCGTGACGCAGATTGGCGTGGGAACCAAGACAGAAGCGGTCAAATCACCTGCCATGAAGGAATACGATGTGACCATGGAAGATTTGGACCGCGGCATGACCGTCACCATGACGGCAGAAGGCGCGTACATAAACTGGAGACTCTTGGCCAATGAAGTGGTTGGGTATACGGATACGGGACTGGCAGGCGTCAATTTCAATCTGTATCGGGATGGAGAGAAGATCGCCACAGTGACCGACAGCACCAACTATCTGGATACGGAAAACACGGCGGGCGTCACAGAGAGTACCTATACGCTGGTTCCTGTGGATTTTGAGACTGGTGCGGAACTGACGGATGAGACATGCACAGAGTATGATATCTTTGCGGAAGACGCTGCCAATGAAAATGTGGCGTACAAGGATATTCCTCTTCAGGTTCCGCCTGCCACCACCATTCGTGAGACGTACGGCGTGGATGAGATCGCGCTGGGCGGCTATACCATGACAGACAGCGGATACGGTTCCGCAGATGATGTGATTACCTACAGCGCCAACGATATGTCTGTGGGCGATGTGGACGGAGACGGCGAATACGAATACCTGGTAAAATGGGATCCATCCCGTGCCAAGGATGTTTCTCAGCAGGGATATACGGGAAAAGCCTACATTGATTGTTATGAATTGGACGGAACCATTCTCTGGAGACTGGATCTGGGTATCAACATCCGAGCCGGCGCTCACTATACAGAGTTTGGCGTATATGATTTTGACGGAGACGGCAATGCGGAAATGATCGTAAAGACGGCTCCGGGAACCAAGATGATCAAGTATGAATTGGACGAGTCCGGAAAGAATGTACTGGACGGCAGCGGAAATCCTGTGGTGGCATCGGAAGATTATGTGGATATCTCAGAAGAAGATGCTGCGGCAGGCGTGACCAATGAGAGTGATTTTGTTTCATCGGCTGAAGATTACCGTCAGTACCTCATCGAAGCGTTCCAGGATTGGGGCGTTTGGTCCCGCTATTCGGACGAGACAGTGGCCAATGCCATTGAAGGACACTGGTCCAATAATCTGGTGACCATGTTCTCTGTATCGGCAGATTACTCAGATTCTTCCTTCTATACTGGAGAAGTATCGGGTTCCAGCAATGTGACCTTTGCAGTGGGTGATATGTCCACAGAGGAGATTCAGTCTTATCTTCCCGATTATGAAGAAGGCGATACGCTGGTTAATGTGTGCCTGCGGGATGAGGAAGGAAACATTCAGTATGTATCTTCCAGCACTGGGGTGAATCCGGTCATGAAGACGGTGCTGGTGGAGGATGTGGCGGATTATTACGGCGGCTATGATCTGGCCAGCTGCAATTTTGACGCTACAGACGTTGGATACACGGAAGAGCAGGCCACCATTTTGGCTGACTATTTCCTGAAGCATTATGAGTACAGGATGAGAAAACACAGCCTGGAGGTATACGAAGGCTATATCATCACAGGCCCCGAATATGTAACTCTGTTTGACTGTGCAGACGGTACAGAACTGGATACCCAGGACTGGTACTATGAGCGCGAGGACGACGGTCTCCTGTGGGGCGATTATGCCATGAACTTCATTGAACCCGGAAACAGAAATGACCGTTTCAATGTTGCAGTGGCCTATCTGGACGGTGAGACGCCTTCCTGCATTATGGGACGCGGCTACTATACCAGAACCACCATGGTTGCCTACAATGTGGTGAATGACAAACTTCAGGTGGCTGGAAACATAGACTCCGGATGGACAGTTATGACGAACCCGTTCAACGATGGACCTCACGGATTTGACGGATGCGATCCAGTCAATGGAAAGCTGTCCGGACAAGGCGATCACTATATCGCAGTGGCCGATGTCAACGGTGATGGATG
>CAJFUP010000133.1 GCA_904420225.1 uncultured Lachnospiraceae bacterium | reverse complement strand
TCCAGCGCGCCGGTTTCATCCAGCACATTTAATTCTGCCCCCAACAGCACCGTAATCCCGTAACGCCGTTTCCATTCTTCCCTGTCCACTGCCCGCAGATTCTGAAAATAAAATTCATGACAGGATCCCGGCATAGCCGGGGCGTGCTCGGTGATTCCGATCAGCTCCAATCCTTTGGCCGCCGCCTCCCCAATCATCTCTGTCATGGTGTTGTACGCATGACCGCTGGCAATGGTATGCGTATGTGTATCCAATTTAAATTTCATGGCAACCTCCATTTTATTCGCCAAACACAGACTTCCGCCCGGCGGGAGACAGTCCGTGTCCGCAACCTTTAACAGTTTACAACAGTGTTGTGAAAAAATCAAGTTCTGCTTCCGTTAACCCATGGGAGGTTTTTGAATATTATGATGTTGAGATCCATTCCCATTTTATCCGGATCAGGCCGCTCTCTCTTGGTCGGCAAATTTCTCGCAGTCCGGATTGTTTTCTCAGAAAGGAGCACCAGTATTCTATGAAAAATAGGAAAAAGAAATGGGCGTATGCCCTGGCCGCAGCTGTACTGGGCATCTCCCTGCTCTTGGCGGGGTGCCAAGGAAAAGAAGGGGAAAAGGAGCTGACAAAGGTTACGCTCAGCGAGGTGGCCCACTCCATTTTTTACGCTCCCCAATACGCCGCCTATGAATTGGGTTATTTTGAAGAGGAAGGCATCGACCTGACCATTGAAAACGCCTTCGGCGCCGATAAGGTGATGACAGCCCTGATTTCCGGCAATGCTGACATTGGCTTTGCCGGTTCAGAATCGTCCATCTACGTCTATGCCCAGGGCCAGGAGGACTACGCTGTGAATTTCGCCCAGCTCACCCAGCGCGCCGGAAATTTCCTGGTATCCCGCAGGGAAGAACCTGATTTTCAGTGGGCCGATCTTGTGGGGCAGACCGTTCTTGGCGGAAGGGCAGGTGACCGTCACAGATCACCTGCCCTTCCCGTTTTCTCATCCCATGGATTTTGCCTCTTTGCTATCCCCTTCTTTTTCCTCCTGATACTGTCCCAGACAAATCTGCACTTTTCCCACACGTTTTCCATCCATCTGAAGTACCGTTACCTGCATGTCACGGTAGCGGAATATATCGCCCTCACTTGGAACTTTCTCCAGTTCATCCATAACCCATCCGCTGACGGTCAGCACTTCAAACTCTTCATCCCGATCCAATTCCTCAAACACTTTTTCCACATTGGCGCCTCCCAGGACAAGATATTCTGTATCCGATACTTTTTCAATCTCCTGCACCACTTTGTCATGCTCATCCCAGATCTCGCCCACCAGCTCCTCCAGCACATCCTCCAGTGTAACGATTCCCACTGTGCCGCCGAACTCATCCATAACCACCGCAATATGGGATTTTTTCATCTGCAGCTCCTTCAACAGCTCGCCGATGCCCTTACTTTTGGCAATGAAAAGCACCGGACGAATGATGGCTGTAATATCTTTATCGGAATGATACACATAATTATGGAAATCTTTCAGATAAATAATTCCTATGATATGGTCAATATTCCCCTCATAAACAGGCAATCTGGAGTATCCTGTCTGCTGAAATACCCTGGCAATTTCGTCATTGGGCGTGTCGGAGGCAATGCCCACCACATCCACCCGCGGCGTCAAAATATCCGCAGCCTCCAGCTCGGAAAATTCAATGGCATTGCGGATCAAAGAACTTTCCTGCTCGTCAATACCGCCCTCCTGCTCTGCCTCTTCCACAATGGTCAAAAGCTCTTCTTCTGTAATGGAACTATCTCTGTCTGACTTAAAGATCTTTGACAGCAGCTTTTTCCACTGTTTAAACAGAAAATTGGCCGGTGTCAGAATCTTAATGAGGACGTTGAGAAGAGGCGCCGAAAACATGGCAAAGGCTTCCGGGCTTTCCTTTGCAATACTCTTGGGCGATACTTCGCCAAAAATCAATACTATGATGGTGGTCACCACGGTGGAGATGCTGGCTCCCGCTTCCTCTCCCAAAAATCCCACAAAAATTACCGTGGCCAGAGAGGCGCTGGTAATATTTACAATATTATTTCCAATGAGAATCGTAGACAACAAAACATCGTAATTCTCGGATAAGCGCAGCGCCAAAGCAGCTTTCTTATTTCCCTTCTCTGCCATATTTTTAACGCGGATTCGATTCAGCGAAGAGAAAGCTGTCTCCGTAGCTGAAAAATATGCCGACATGGCAATACAAAAAACAATGATGATTAGCAATATACCGTCACTTTCCATTTTTCTGCTTATTTCCCTTTCTTCTTTACTCTTACAGCTCACACATAAACAACAAAAAAAAGCATAGTCATCCCTTGTTTTTGGGAATGCCCATACTTCGCATCTGATACCTGTCTGTCCCAGACCGGCCGCTTATGACACAGCCACAACTGTGATATGGCGCGTCACTACTGTCAGTTTTGTCTTTCATATGCTCTCCTTTCCCATGAATTTTTACTGATATTATACTAGACATGCGCTATATTTGCAATAAAAACTTCACATATTGACCATTCCCAGCATATATATTTCATGAAAACACATAGAAAGGCCATCTCTATGACCACCAGCGCAAATCAGAAAGCGGTTATGGCTGGTTCCCCCAGTCAGGCAACCCCTACGCTTCGCATTCGTTTTCTCTCATCAGAAGACGCAAAAGCCTTCCTGTCCTCCCACTCACTTCCCAACGGTGTTCCGGACGGCGAGCCCACTGTACTATTTGAAAACGGTCCCCGGGACCATGACGCCCTGGATGTCCTCACGGCATTTGCACGCCTTCACCTGCGGCATGTTGACAGTGTATCTTCGGGAGACTGCCCATGATCGCCGGGTATGTGCGGCTGTCCCGCGATGACCAAGGCCAAAACTGCGGTTCCCTGGAAAACCAAAAGCTGATCATTGGGCAGTTCGCCAAAAGCCAAAATATGAGAATTGACAAGTGGTACGAAGATGACGGAATATCGGGATACCGCTTTGACCGCCCCCAGTTTCAGCAAATGCTGAACGACCTTTCCTCAGCAAATCCCGGCCAGCGCACCATTATTGTCAAAGATATGTCCCGTCTGGGACGCCACAATGCCCGGGTTCTTCTTTTGCTGGAAGAATTTCAGGAGCGGGGCTGCCGCCTCATTGCTGT
>CAJFUP010000132.1 GCA_904420225.1 uncultured Lachnospiraceae bacterium | reverse complement strand
GGTATTGGCTGTGCCATATAGATGGTCTGGGAAGCGTGAGAATCAGACAGCTCCTGGAATTTTTTGGGGATGCGCAAGCGATATTCGACGCCAGTGAGGACCAGGTGAGAGACAGCGGTATACTGCCTTCCAGGTTACTGGAAACTATGATTCAGGCCAGGAAAGGTACTGCCAAAATCTGCCGCGCCTTGGAAAAATTGGTAAAAAAACAAATTCGCTTTATCCCTGTTTGTGATCCGCTTTATCCACAGAAACTCAAGGAGATCTATGATCCTCCCTGCTGTCTCTATGTGAAGGGAGATGCGCGGCTGCTTTCCTCTCCCTGTGCCGCCATCGTGGGGGCCAGACAGTGCACGGAATACGGTAGGCAGGCGGCCGCCTATTTTGCCGGGATTTTGGCAGGGATGGGGATCGCAGTGGTCAGCGGCATGGCAGTGGGAATTGACGCGGCAGCCCACAGGGGGGCCTTGAATGTGGGTGGTCCCACCATTGCTGTTTTGGCCTCTGATGTGAGTACCAGTAACCCCCGAGAAAATCTTCCCCTCTATCTGGATATCTCTCAAAATGGGGCGGTGATCTCAGAGTACGATGACAGGCGGACAGTGCCGGGCATGTTTCCCGTCCGAAATCGGATAATCAGCGGTATGGCGGACTGTGTGCTGGTGATGGAAGCCAGAGAAAAGAGCGGTTCTTTAATCACGGCGGATCAGGCCCTGGAGCAGGGCAGGGAGGTATTTGCGCTTCCCGGACGCATGGATGATCCCTTCAGCAGAGGGTGCAACGCGCTCATAAAAAGCGGGGCGCAGATCTTAACCGGGCCGGAAGATGTACTGTCTTGTTTTGCCATAGGCGAGGATGCCGTGAAGCGTGGGATGAAGACCAATGGCCCTGCGAGGCGGGAGCCGCTGACAAAGAGGGAGGCATATGTTTATGGCTTTGTGGGAACAGATACCAAACATCTGGAACAGCTTCTGGAGGAGACCGGGCTGCCGGTATCGGATCTTTTGGAAACTCTCTTACAGTTGGAATTGAAAAAATATGTCAGACAGCCGCTTAAAAATTATTATTCTGCATTTCATTTTCCCTGATCAGCAATGAAGCGTCAGACTGACTGGCGGATTCCAAGAAGCCTCCAGATAGCAAAGGTCAATTGAAAAGAAAAAATAAAGAAATAAAAAAAGGGCTTGCCATTCCAGAAAACTTGTATTATAGTGAGTAACGTTTAGGCCAAGTGTAAGAACACTGGCAAATAGAGTCGGTTTTTCAGCAGTAGAAAGGAGAAGCGATGGCAAAGTATCTGGTTATCGTGGAGTCACCCGCCAAAGTAAAAACGATAAAAAAATTTCTGGGCAGCAATTATGAGGTTATGGCCTCCAACGGTCATGTGAGAGATCTGCCCAAGAGTCAGCTGGGTATTGATGTGGAACATGGATATGAACCCAAGTACATTACCATACGCGGAAAGGGAGAAATCCTTGCAAAGCTGAGAAAAGAAGTGAAGAAAGCGGATAAAGTTTTTCTGGCAACGGACCCGGATCGTGAGGGAGAGGCGATTTCCTGGCATCTGTCCCAGGCGTTGAAGCTGGAAGAAAAGGATATACATCGGATTACCTTTAATGAAATCACGAAAAACGCCGTGAAAGCATCCATCAAACAGGCCAGGCAGATCAACCAGGATTTGGTCAATGCCCAGCAGGCCCGGCGGATGATGGACCGCATGGTGGGATACCGCATCAGTCCTCTTTTGTGGGAGAAGGTGAAGCGAGGGCTCAGCGCTGGCCGTGTACAGTCGGCGGCTCTGCGCATCATATGTGATAGGGAAGATGAGATTGCCGCATTTATTCCCAAGGAGTATTGGACATTGGACGCCAGTATTCTGGCAGAAGGGGAGAAAAAGCCTCTGGATGCCAAGTTTTATGGGGAAGGTGACAAAAAAATCACCATTGAAAATAAAGAACAGCTGGATGAGATTTTGAAAGCATTGGAAGATGTCCCGTTTCAGATAAAGGATATTAAAAAGGGAGAAAGGGCTAAGAAAGCGCCGCTTCCCTTCACCACCAGTACTCTGCAGCAGGAAGCCGCCAATGTACTGAACTTTTCCACCCAGAAGACCATGCGCTTGGCACAGCAGCTGTATGAGGGTGTTGACATTAAAGGCGAGGGTACCATCGGTATTATTACGTATCTGCGAACCGATTCCACCAGAATCGCCGAAGAGGCGGATCAGGCAGCTCGGGCCTTTATCGGAGAAACCTATGGCCAAGAGTATGTGGCATCGGAGGAAAAGGATAAAAAAAGTACTGCCAAGATTCAGGATGCCCATGAGGCCATCCGGCCCACCAATATCGCTCTTACACCCGCTCGGGTGAAGGAGTCGCTCAGCAGAGATCAATTCCGCTTGTATCAGCTGATCTGGAAGCGATTTGCTGCCAGTCGGATGCAGAATGCCCGCTATGAAACCATCCAGGTCAAAATCGATGCTGGAAAGTATCGGTTCACCTCTTCTTCTTCCAAGGTGGCTTTTGACGGATTTTTGGCGGTCTACGCCGATGACGAAAAACCGGAGAGCAGCGCGGCCGTCCAGAAACTGACAAAGGATTCTGTGTTGAAGGCGGAAGCCTTCCAGCCCAAACAACATTTCACCCAGCCTCCGGCCCACTACACAGAAGCGTCTCTGGTGCGGGAGCTGGAGGAATTGGGCATTGGCCGTCCGTCCACCTATGCGCCCACCATCACCACACTTTTGGC
>CAJFUP010000131.1 GCA_904420225.1 uncultured Lachnospiraceae bacterium | reverse complement strand
TGAGGTGACTGTGTGCCTGTATGGAAACCGGTTCAATGGATTCGGCACGCTCCACAATGCCAATGAGGAATATACCTGGTATGGCCAGGGTTCCTATCGGACCATCGGCGATGATTGGACGGACGCATATCTGGTGCGGCCAGTGGGCATTTTGTCGTCGGTCCTGGTGGAAGTGTGCAGGTAGGAAGTAAGCCTGTCTTTGAACGTTTGGCTTTGAATGGAATGGAGTTTTTATAATTAGGGAGGGTTATTATGCCGAGAAGAACAGAAACTATGATGGAAGGCTGGCAGTTTGCTCTGACATTTGGGAAGGAAAACGAGATGCCGAATCAGGAGGCGTTCATGGATATCACGCTTCCCCATGACTGGGCGGTCAGTCGGCCATTTTCCCAAACCATGCCCCAGGCGGAGGCGCAGGGGTATCGGGACCGCTATGGCATCGGATGGTATAAACGAAACTGGAAGCTGGAGCAGAAAAAAGAAGGCCATCGGTATTATCTGGAGTTTGGCGGCATTTTTGAGGATAGCACTGTGTGGATCAATGGAAAAACAGCTGGTGGAAGAAAGTACGGATACAGTACATTTTCCCTGGATGTGACGTCTCTCGTGCATGCTGGGGACAATGAGGTGCTGGTGAAAGTGGACAATACCAAACATCCGGTGGACCGCTGGTACAGCGGCGCCGGTATCTACCGCACCGTCAAATGGACGGAAGTGGAGGAAACCCATCTGAATGCGTGGGATGTGGCGGTGCAGACCGCTCTTAACGAAGACATGAGCCAGGCGCAGGTGACCGTAACCACGGGCATTCATATGCCGGTTCGGGCGTATTTGTCTTTTGAAAGTACAGCAGATGGCGGCGTCGGCATTGCGGAAAATGGTCGGGTTCTGGAAGAGACAGGCACCGATCAGATCACGTTCCAGGTGGACCAGCCGTTTTTGTGGTCGGCAGAGTGCCCCCGGCGCTATCGGCTGACGCTTCGGCTCTTGGACGGAGAGCGGGTGGCCGATGAGATTTCTTTTCTGATCGGAATCCGTACCGTTACGTTTGACGCCGATCATGGAATGCGCGTCAATGGAAAACCGGTCAAGTTGAAGGGCGTCTGCCTTCACCAGGAAGTGGGGTGCCGGGGAACGGCGGCCAAAAAGGAGATTTGGAGAAAGCGTCTGGAAGATCTGAAGGAAATGGGATGCAATGCCATCCGTGCTGCGCACCACATCCACTCGGAGGAGTTTATGGATCTGTGTGACGAGATGGGATTTTATGTCTATGAAGAATGTTTTGATAAATGGAAGGGCGGTCTTTACGGGCGGTATTTTGATACGGAATGGAAAAACGATGTGGAAGCCATGGTGAAACGGGACCGGAACCGCCCCAGCGTGGTGATTTGGGGCGTGGGCAATGAAGTGGAGAATCAGGCCCAGGATTCCATGCTTTCCATCTTAAAGATGCTGACCGATTATGTCAGAACACTGGATGGGACGCGGCCGGTTACCTATGCCATGAATCCCCATTTTAAGAGAGAAAGCCAGGTGGATCTCTCAAAGATAGAAGACATCCAGAAGTTTGTGGATGAAATCGACGATACAGAAATTTATGACGTGGATGAAAAAGTGGAGCGGATTGCCCGCATTGCCGAGTATGTGGATATCATCTCCGGCAATTATCTGGAGGCGCTTTATCCGGCCATCCATGCGCGGATTCCCGAAAAACCCATATTGGGCACGGAAATTTACCAATATTTCCAGGGCCACGCCATCCAGATGAGAAACTTCACCGATGAAAATCCATCACTGGTTCCTTTTTACAACGATTATGTCATCGGAGGAATGATTTGGACGGGCTTCGATTATCTGGGAGAATCCATGGGCTATCCGGCCAAAGGTTGGAGCGGCGCACTGATCCGTACCAATCGGGAACGGCGGCCCAGCTACTATATCATGCAGAGCTATTGGAGCGAAGCACCCATGGTTCACCTTTCCGTGCTGGACTACAGTCAGGCCGATGAGGGGGTGAAAGAAATGTGGGATATGCCGCCCTATGCCGATCACTGGCAGTTTTCCCAGTTCCATAAAGCCGTGATCCCCTATATGATTGCCTCCAACTGTGAAGAGGTGGCGCTGTATCTCAATGGGGACCGCATGTATGTGCCCAGACCGGCTAGCTGTCCAAACCGTGTCATCACCGGATATCTGCCCTGGCAGCCGGGGACTGTGACGGCAGTGGGATACCGGGACGGCCGGGAAGTCTGCCGCCATACCCTGGTGACGTCCGGACCGGCGGTCAAGCTGGAATTTGAAGATCCCAGGGATATGGCTGTGCGGCAGTGCCGGGCAGAGATTTTGGAAGATCCGGGAGCCCGAAAGGAAGCCCGCATGGACGCCCCCGCCGAAAAGGGATATGAAATCCTGCTGACGGTGCGGGCCAAGGATGAAACTGGTATCTGCTGCTACAGAGAAAGCGGCCGGGTCCGTTTTTGGGTGGAAGGACCAGCAGAGATCATCGGTGTGGACAGCGGGGATATCACCAGCAGCGAGTCCCTGCAGGAATCTTTTATTCATATGTATCACGGCTGCGCCAGCGTACAGATCCGGCTGCATGGAACACCGGGCAGAGTTGCGGTTCATGCCTGCGGAAGCGGTTTATTCCGCGCAGATCAGGTGATCTGTGTGGGGAAAGGAGAACTCTGATGAACTATCAGAACCCCATCATAAGGGGATTCCATCCGGATCCCAGCATATGCCGGGTGGGGGAAGATTATTATTTGGTGACCAGCTCGTTTGAATATACGCCGGGGATTCCCATTTATCACAGCCAGGATCTGGTGAATTGGGAACCCATTGGAGCCTGTGTGACCAGGGAAAGCCAGATTGATTTGTCGAATGCCAAGGATTCCGGCGGGATCTGGGCGCCAACAATCCGATATCAAAACGGAATCTTTTATGTGACGGCCACGGTGGATGGGCGGGGGAATTTCATTATGGAAACGGAGGATATTCTGGGTGAGTGGTCCGATCCCGTTTGGGTGGATATGGGGGGAATCGATCCGTCCCTGTATTTTGAAGGCGATCAGGCGTATTACTGCACCAATTTCCGGGTCCATGAAGAAAGAGAGGAAATCACTTTGGCCAGGATCAATCCCCATACAGGAGAACGCTTGGGGGATATGAAAGCCATCTGGGAGGGAACCGGCGGCGGTTACCTGGAAGCGCCGCATATTTACCATGTGGGAGAATGGTATTATCTGTTCAAAGCAG
>CAJFUP010000130.1 GCA_904420225.1 uncultured Lachnospiraceae bacterium | reverse complement strand
TTTTCCACATGGGGAAGAATCAGCGCCAGAACATCTTCTGGAATGGCGCCGGCATCCACCGGACGAATGCTGTCACGGCTGAAAAAGGCGTTGGTTTCTACCACACTTCCCAGGGGGAGATTTTTGATCTGGCCGGAGTTGGGAACATTGACGTTGGTGACCATGGTATGGAGACCCAATAAAGCTTTCATCAGAAGAATTCCTTCTTCTCCAGTATCCTTCAGCTCCAGTTTCTCTTTTCCCTCCAGCAATCTCTGACTGCGCTCCAGGCGTTCTTTCAGTTGATTTTTGCGGTACGCTACTGTGGTCAGGCCGAATTTCCAGCTGGCCACGGTATCGGGATCTTTCAGATACTCATCATGGGGCATGAACTCCGCCAAATGGCGGTCGCCTGCAGCGGCAATGAGGCCGTAGCGGCGAAAGAGGTCAAATTTCACTCGATGAGCACAGGCAAAACTGTTGTTCATCCAGTTGTCATCCTTCTTTCCATATCCCTCGTCCCAATGGGCATTCACATAGTCACGATAAATGGGAAAGATATCAATGGCCTTATAGGAAGCAGAAGTCAGCCAGGTGAAATGATTGATGCCCACCACATTTGTGATGATTTCGCTTCTGGGAATATCCGGGATTCCGGCCACATCGCTCAGAATGGAGGCCAGGAGCTTTTGGGTGCCGAACACTTCGTGGCAGCAGCCAAAGGCTTTGATTTGCGGAAAAATGTGATACAGGGTCTGAACGCAGAGCGTCATGGGATTCGTATAATTGATTACCCAAGCCTGGGGTGCGTAATCGCGAATGGCTTCGGCGATGGTGACAAACATGGGAATGGTGCGCAGAGCGCGAACCATTCCTCCGGGGCCCGCAGTATCCCCCACTGATTGCCAGATGCCGTACGCCTCCGGAGCATGGACATCGGATTCCATTTCATCAAATGTGCCTGGCAAAATGGAGATAATGACAAAATCGGCTCCTGTGAGGGATTCCTTCAGACTGGGCGCTGTCTCATAAGTCCATTCCCCCTTTACATCATCCCGCCCTTTTAGATTGTTTCCGATGATCTCATTGTGTCTGGCGGCTTCCAGATCAATGTCGTAGAGCGAAACCGTGCCGCTTAAGGCAGGCTCTTTGGCCAGATCGGTCATAAGCCCCCAGGCCCATCCCCGGGAACCGCCGCCTATGTAAGAAATTTTCAGATCGCTTACGTGGTTGGTTTTCGGATCGTAATGCATGATATACCTCCCTTGCTGTGCCAGGCCAAACAGAAGCGCAAAAACTCCTGTCCTGGTATGAAATGTTCAATTATTTATGGACATTATAATGCAATTTGGTATAATAATCTTATGATATCTTGCTGATATGCGGATATATTCAAACGATATTGCGCAATCAATGAATGATCGTTGAAAAGAAAGCCAAGGAGGAAATGGGGTAATGGAACATGGTCAGACAAAGTCAGCGGAGGGAAAAACTAAAAATTACGGTGTGTGGTCTGGCGGTATTTTTGTAGAACGGCTGAGTCGTCCTTATGAATATACCATGGAAAGGCGGCATTTTCACAGGGAGTATGAAATTTATTATCTGATCTCTGGTGAGCGGTATTATTTCATTGACAGCAAGACGTATCCGGTGACGGCAGGGACGTTGGTGTTTATAAACCGGGGACAGATTCACAAAACCAGTGTGGGGAAGGATGCTGCCCATGAGAGGCTTCTGATACAGATTCGGGAGGAGCGACTTTCCCAATGGATCGGGGCAGAGGCAAAAAGGGCTCTGGAAAAATTTTTCAGAGAAAACAGCGGGATATTAAGTTTGGAAGGGGGACAGCGAAGGGAAATAGAGGAAATCTTGATGCGTATCGAAACGGAAGCCCTGGAAAACATATATGGATCCCGCCGGTTGGTTGAAGTGCTGACAGCGGAACTTTTGCTCCGATGCGCCCGAATTTTGGAGGGGAGGGAGAGGAAAAAGGAAGAGGGGAGCGTTCCATCGGCACGGCACAGCAAGGTGCAGGAGGTGGCAGAATATATTGGAGATCATTTTCGCCAGGAAATTTCATTGGAATTATTGGCAGAACATTTCTTTGTCAGTAAGTATTATCTGTGCCGCATTTTTAAAGACATCACTGG
>CAJFUP010000129.1 GCA_904420225.1 uncultured Lachnospiraceae bacterium | reverse complement strand
TTTTTTCCGGCTATTGGGGTTGCTGTCGGAAGTAATCCTTCCTCCCAGGAACCGTTTTTTCCGGCTATTGGGGTTGCTGTCGGAAGGAGGGGGTGGGGGGCGGTCCAGGGGGTTAGGCGGACCCGCTCTGCTCCGAACCGCTCCCGGGCCTCTGGGTATACGCTCTTGTCCGTTTCCAGTGCAGGATCCAATAGTACGGCGGCGGCGCCGGCATAGAGATATTTCTTGACGTCCTCCAGCCGTTTCACATTCCCCGCCATGTACAGCGTCAGGGCTGTATTTCTGGCAATCTCCTTGCAGCGGCCGATGGCGGCCTCATGCTCTTCGTCAGAGGCACTGCAGTCAATGAGCAGAATGCCGTCCGCTCCTTGGTACTCATACATCTCTGCCAGAGCCAGCGGTTCCTCCTCAAACGGACCATTTTGCTCCAATGATGCTTTTTCCCCCTTAATATAACATACCGGTATCAGTGTTATCTGTCTCATATGGGTTCCCCTTCCAAGTTTTCATTGTCCCGCAGGATACTTTGTCCCAGTTCCCTCTTCTGCCGCCTCCTGCCCCACCGCGATCAGAGCCGGAAGGAAAGTGAAGCTGGTTCCTTCTGGTCCGGGAATAAAATGGGATTTGGGATCCAACGCCTCCCAGGCATCGATCTCTCTGGATACTCCGTTGGGATCCCGGCGGATATTCACATTGGTTCTGGGCTCTTCAAAATAAGAAAATAATATATTTTCATGGATGCCGATGGACTGGTATTTGTCCCCCTTCAGGAGTCCTTCTTTTACAATGGCAATGTGATGGTATACATAATCAAATAATTTTTCTGTTTTCAAAAAAGCAATGCGTCCCCGCCGCAGCTGAGGCAGCGTGGGCCGCTTCCAGTCCTCCACACTCTGGGGAACGGCGTGATAATAGATATGGTACATCCATGCCCAATTTCTATCCCCCGTCTGTCCCGGCCATTTTTTCAAAAACGGCGTCAGAGTCTTTGCCAGCTCCTCGGGCTGTCTCTCCTCCTCCACGGCCTCATAATAAAAAAATAACATGCTTCCGTACTGGTACAGCGCCGCTGTCATGACTTGATTCATTTGTATCATTTCTTTGATATGGCCTTCTGCCTGCGCCACTGCTTCCCCAAAAGCCGTCTCATCGTATGTATCCAACAGCTGTCCTCTATAGTGACAGCGATAAATAGGCTGCTTCATTGGTTTCCTCCTCACAGGCTTCCCTTGGTGGAAAGCACATCCATAATCCTGGGATCCTCTTGGGTGGCGATATCCAGAGCCTTGGCAAAGGCTTTAAACATGGCTTCAATAATGTGATGATTATTTTCCCCTGCCATCTGCCGGATGTGCAGGTTCATCCCCGCCGAGTAAGACACAGCGTAGAAAAATTCCCGTACCATTTCTGTGTCAAAGTCCCCCACCCGGTCCGATGTAAAACGAGCATCAAACTGGAGATAGGGCCGCCCTGAAAGGTCAATGGCACATAAAACCAGCGCTTCATCCATGGGCAGGATAAATGAGCCGTACCGTTTCATGGATTTTTTATCTCCCACCGCCTGGGCTATGGCCTGTCCCAAGACAATTCCCGTATCCTCAATGGTATGATGGCAGTCCACATACAGATCCCCGTCCACCTTGGCATCCAGATTAAACAGCCCATGACGGGCAAAACTATTGAGCATATGGTCGAAAAAGCCGATACCAGTGTCTATATTGGCAATGCCAGTGCCGTCCAGCTCCAGAGTCAAGGAAATATCCGTTTCTTTCGTTTTTCTTCTGATTTCACCGATTCGTTCCATGTCCATCCTCCCTGCCATTTTCAAGCGTCTCCACCCTGGAATCTTACCCGGATGGAATTTGCGTGGGCCGTCAGCTGCTCAGACTCGGCAAATTTCACGATATCAGAGCTGGCCGCCGCCAAAGCCTCACGGGAATAATAGATGATACTGGACTTTTTAATATAATCGTCCACGCTCAGAGGAGAAAAGAATTTTGCTGTGCCGTTGGTGGGCAGCACATGATTGGGACCGGCAAAATAATCACCCAGGGGTTCAGAACTGTACTCACCCAAAAACATAGCCCCGGCATTGCGGACTTTGGTCATCACCTCAAAAGGATTTTTCGTGACAATTTCCAAATGTTCCGGTGCAATCTGGCTCACTGTTTCAATGGCCTCTTCCATGGAATCCACCACCAGGATATAACCGTAATTCTCCAGGGATTTTCGGATAATCTCTCTCCTGGACAATGTTTGCAAGAATTTTTCTGTCTCTTCCGATACTTCCTGGGCCAATTTAGGGCTGGTGGTCACCAGAATGGCGCTGGCCAGTTCATCGTGTTCTGCCTGAGAAAGCAGGTCGGCAGCCACAAACTTGGGACGGGCCGTCTCATCGGCCAGTACCGTGATCTCACTGGGACCAGCGATGCTGTCTATGCTCACATGGCCGTACACAGCCTTTTTGGCCAGGGCCACATAAATATTTCCAGGCCCTACAATCTTATTGACCCTGGGAATGGATTCGGTGCCGAAAGCCAGAGCGGCCACTGCCTGGGCGCCTCCCACCTTGTACACCTCCGTGGCCCCCGCCAGATACGCCGCCGCCAGAGTCACAGGATTGACGCTTCCGTCCTTGGACGGCGGCGTTACCATACAGATTCGTTTTACCCCAGCCACCTTGGCCGGAATAATATTCATCAACACCGAGGACGGATAGGCAGCCTTTCCCCCGGGCACATAGACACCCACACTTTCCAGAGCCGTCACCTTCTGTCCCAAAATGGTGCCATCGGGTTGGCTGTCAAACCAGCTGTATTGTTTCTGCTTTTCGTGATAAGCCCGGATATTTTCCATGGAACGTCTCATCACCGCCAAGAGCTCCTGATCAATGGAGGACAAAGCCTCCTGGATCTCCTGCTTTGTGACACGAACCGTATCTTTCGTCAGCTTCACGCCGTCAAACTGCTGGGTAAAGGAGAAAAGAGCCTCATCCCCCCGCCTTTTCACCTCCTCCACCAGAGCTGTCACCCGTTCTGTGTACGCCTCATAATTATTGGGATCTCGCTTCAGAAGATCCGCCAGAATGTTCTTTCTTGATGTCTCATTTAACTGTATAATTCTCATGTTTTCCTCATTTCCGCGCCGCCTTGCGCACCGCTTATGCCTCCCGCTGATCCCTTTTTCGGATAACCTGCCGCAGGTTTTTTATGATCTCGCTGATTCTCTCATTTTCCATTTTCATGCTGACCTGATTCACCACCATCCGAGCGGACAAGGGACAAATTTCCTCCAACACTTCCAGACCATTTTCCTTTAATGTGGTTCCTGTCTCCACAATATCCACAATTACCTCTGACAGACCCACAATGGGAGCCAACTCCACTGAACCGTTGAGTTTTATGATTTCCACTGTTTGATGCTTTTTATTGTAGAAATAATCCTTAGCAATATTGGGATATTTGGAAGCCACCCGAATCAGCTCATGATGCTGTAAATACTCTCTGGCTGTCCCGGGTCCAGCCACACACATCCGGCATTTTCCCATACCCAAATCCAGCACCTCATACAGCTTTCTTCCCTCTTCCAGTATGGTATCCTTGCCCACTACGCCGATGTCCGCAGCTCCATATTCCACATATGTGGGCACATCGCTGGCCTTGGCCAAAAAGAATTTCAGCTTTTTCTCCTCATTGACAAAGATCAGCTTTCGGGAACTCTCATCCTTCATCTCCTGGCAGGTGATTCCTGTCTGCTCCAAAAGCTCCATGGCTTTCTTTGCCAGACGCCCCTTTGCCAGAGCAAACGTTATATACCGCATATCCGCCCTCCTTACGCCTCGTCCCCGATCCACGACTGGATGGACACCTGGCTTCTGGTATTCTCCTCCACATTGATGACCAAAACTGTTTTTCCTGATTTATCCAGATATAGTACACCGCCCACCTGGCTTCTTTTGGCCAGAGCAATATAATCCTCCAAAGATTTCTCATGGTATTTTTTCATCAGCTGCAGATAGGTGCCGTCCGCCCGCAAAATTCCGGCCAGGCGTATGGCTTTTTCTTTCTGCTCCCGGTCATAAAGCAGAATGGTGCCGGTGATATCCGTCTCAATCTGAATTTTCTGTCGCTCCATGGCAGTCAGCAGCGAGTCAATATGAATGGCAAACCCGATGGAAGCAGCATCTTTTCCAAATTGACGCAGCAACCTGTCGTATCTTCCTCCTGTGGCCACGGCATCTCCGGTTCCATAGGTATAGGCTTTAAAGATAATTCCCGTATAATACCCAAGACGTCCCAGCATACCCAAGTCAAACGTAACATATGACTGAAGACCATAAATGGAAAGGATGTGATAAATTTTTTCCAGACGATCCAGCGCCGCCAGCGCTGTGCCGTTGGCAGTAACTTTTCTGGCAGCTTTCAGCTGATCGATGGTGCCGAACGTCTGGGGAATCTGGACGATGCTCTCTTTTAATTTCTCCGGCATATCCCTGGAAGAAAGCATCTCTTCCACGCCAAAATAATTCTTACTCTCAATAAGTGCACGCAGTTCTCTGCGGTCTTCACTGCTAAGCCCCGCTTCTTCCATGAGGCCATTGAAGAAATCTATATGGCCGATTTCCACCTGAAACTCTCTGAGTCCGGCCTGGATCAGACTGTCAATGAGCATGGCCAACATTTCCGCATCCGCGTCAGATGTCATATCGCCGATCAGCTCGGCGCCCATTTGTGTATTTTCTTTGAGCCGCCCCTGGTAACTGACATCATTGACAAACGTGTTTCCACAGTATGACAGCCGAATGGGCATGTCCTCATCCATATAATACTTGGCTGCACATCGGGCGATGGAAGGCGTGATATCTGGACGCAGAACCAGGGTGTTCCCCTCTCGGTCAAAAAATTGAAACATTTTTCTGGCCTCTACGGTTCCCCTTTCTTTACTGAAGATATCGAAAAATTCAAACATGGGAGTCTGGATATTTCTATATCCATACAACTTGATTACCTGACCAATCCGCTTCTGGACAGTCTCCTTTTCAGCACACTCAGTGCTGTATATATCCCTTACTCCTTCCGGTGTATGAAGCAAATACTGATTGTCCATAACTGGCTTCCTCTCTTTCGGAAAACTTCTCTCCCCTCGGCATTCCCATCAATCCCGCAGATTCTGCAGCACCTTAAGCAGGATGCCCTGGAATTCCCACTTTCACTTTAACGCGCTACTATGATAATTCACTACTATATCAATATGTCAGATTATACCCAATCCCTATTTTTTTGTCAACCTTTATCCTGGCTTTTAAACAACTTCGGATCCCAGCTTCCTACGTTTCCAGCCCTTCTCTGGATATCAAATCCAGCTGAAGAGCTTCCAAATAATGAATATAGGCGCCCCCCGTAATTTTCACCCGAAAAGTTTTATCCACTTCTGCGTATGTGAAGCTCTTTCTGCCGCCTCTCTGGCCTCTCTCCCAAAATAGGATCACATCCCTCAGCGGCAAATAATAAGCCTCATCCATCTGGCTGAAATACAAAAGGATAAAAGCGATGCCTCCCTGCTTTTCAAATTGACGCATGAAGTCCACCTGATGAACATGGATATTCTGCAAGGGCACCGTCTTTGCCACACACTCCTTGGCATCAAAGCAGACAGGAATTCCCTGCACGGCGCCAATGTAATCCACAGTGCTTTTCTGGTCAAAGTAGGCCAGGGTAATATGGCGGCTCTCTTTTTCTATGGTGATGGGCTTGATGGGCGTGGGAATCTTCTGTATCAACGCCAAATTTTTTACCCGATACTGCTCATTGGTATAATTGATCATATCTTCCAGAGTGGAGCCGCGAAGCCCTCTAGTATTCCATGTGGCCATCAGACTCTCAACCCCTCTCCTTCCATGACTCTGACAAATTCCTCTGGAAACGGCGCCGTGATCCGCCTGCCGGACAGCGGCACCAGGATTCCCGTCAACTGCGGAAACACCAAATCTCCCGCATGGAGCAGTTGACTTTTTACTCCATATTTTTCCCGAAAAATCTGATTAACGGCTGGATTGCCATACTTGGTATCCCCGATAATGGGGCAGCCTTCCCACTGCAGATGGGCACGAATCTGATGAGAGCGGCCTGTGATTAAGAGAACCCGCATCAGCGTAATTCCCTCTCCCTGGCTGATGGGCTCGTACTCGGTCTCAATGGCCTGGGATTCTTCCGAAATGGGGTTCTGTGAGACTGACACCCGGTTGGTTCTCCCATCTTTTGTGAGAAATCCCTTTATTCTCTTTTTTCCCCGAATCTTCCCTGCCACCACGCAGTAATAATATTTGTGGACATTTCTCTGGCGAAACAGCTTCGTCATTTCCTGCAGTCCTGGAAGTGAAATACCGGCGGCCAAAATTCCGCTGGTATTGCGGTCCAGCCGATTGCAGACAGATGGGCGGAACAGCCGCAGCTCTTCCTCTGTGAGTCTTCCCGTCTTAAGGCAGTGGCCGATGACCCGCTCCACCATGGATTCTTCATTCCTGTCCGCTTTTTGGGACAGGATCCCCGCAGGCTTATTCACCAGCAACACGTGGTCGTCCTCATACAATATGGACAGCGGCGCCGTCCGTTTCACTGACACCAAACCAGAAAATTTTTCTATGGTTTCCTCTGCCAGGTACAGGCAAACCACATCGCCTCCCACCAGCATCTCATTTCCCTGGGCCTTTTTGCCATTTAGGGTGATATTCTTTTTTCTCATCATTTTATAAAGGAAACTTTTGGGCGCCTGGTTTAAATATTTGGCCAGCATTTTATCCAGCCGCTGCCCGGCTTCGTTTTTTCCCACAGTAATCTCTCTCATGGCCGTCACAATTCCTTCCCACGGTTTTTTATCTCCTCATTCCCGTTTTTCTCTCATTCTCTCATGTCTTCACCGCAGCCACGGCCCTCCGAGGGATGCGCAGCGCCAAAGGGTCACAGGGAGATGGCTCGAAATACCCCCTCCTGCTTGAGCAGTATCTCATCACATGTTTTTCTGGATGAAGGGGGCAGCGTTTTCAGGCGTTTCAAAAACCCGCGCCAGTCTGTAAAAATCTTCACTTCCCCGGAAACCCCATTGTTTTTCAGCATGGTTTTCAGATAACCTTCTGTCTTTTTTACATCCATTTTTTTGTTGATGGTATAGCAGTAAATCCCCTCTTCGTGGAAATAGGCGTAGTTGAGTTCCATGGCTTTGTCTGTCTTGGATGTGATCACCAACTCTGTGTCCAGGACCCCATCGCCTGTCAAAGCTGTCACCTGCTGATACTCCTCCATGGGGCGTCCTTTATATGGCAGAAGTGCTGCCAACACCACCGCCAGATTGGCAGTGGGCAGTACAGTGAGGATAGCCACAATGGTCAGCCAATTATTTTTTGTTCCCAATGTCACATATCCCAGCATCAAGAGTCCAATGATCCCAGCAGCCAAGATCCCCACTTTAATGGAGAGATTTTTCTTTCTCCTTCGGATGTAGCCATAATGTCCTTTTGTGATTTTCATTCCGTCACTCCTCTTTCGCTCCATTTTCCCATGATATTCAAAAGAAGTCCCCAAGGCAGCCAACGACTTCCCAGCCTGACGGCGTTCATGGAAAGACCGTATATACTTTCCCTCCTGCCCCGTGCCGCATCCCGGAGAGCCTTCTCAACCACCGGCCCTGCTTCCCGGAGAAATACCCGCTTCCATCCGGCCACTGACTGGCCTGCCCGCTGAAAAAACTCCGTATTCACAGGGCCAGGGCAGACTGCCGTCACCGTGATCTTTCTTCCCTTGAGTTCCTGCCCCAGGGCCAGGCTGAACTGACGGACATAGGCCTTTGAGGCCGCATACACGGCAAACCCTGGCTGTGGCAGAAATGCCGACGCGGAGGCTACCTGAAGGATGCGGCTTCTTTGCGGCATATAAGGAAGGATCAGCCCCGTCACCGCTGTCAGTGCCTGGCAGTTGAGACGGATCATCTCTGCCACTGTCTCTTGGCTTTGGGAAGCGAACGCGCCGGAAAAGCCGCACCCTGCGGCGTTGACCAAAAGTCTCACCGAGACGTTTTCTCTTTTCAACTGTTCTGCCAATCGATTGCAGTCCTCCTGTTCCAGGAGATCGGCCAGCACCGGTCGAACGCTTCTATGCTGCTTCTTCAGCTGCTTCAACCGCTCTTCCCTGCGGGCTACAGCCCAGATTTCATCCAATTCCGGATAGCGTCCGGCCACCTGTCGGACAAATTCCCGACCGATTCCCGAAGATGCCCCGGTCACCAGAGCAATCTGTCTCTGGCCTGTGTTCCCGGTTTTCCTATTTCTCTGCTGCTCCATATCATCCATCCTATTCTTCTGTGCTGTCTGTGATGATTTCCCTTTTCAGATCATCATAATCAGTTATGTAATAATCAGCCAGGCTTCTTTTTTCATCCTCCAGCCACAGAGAAGCTTGATCTTCCACGGCACAAACCCGCATTCCCGCCGCCTTCCCAGCCAGAATCCCTGCCGGGACATCTTCAAACACCAAACATTCTCCTGGCTTAAGTCCCAAATCCGCCGCCACCTTTAGATAAATATCCGGCGCCGGTTTTCCCGCCTGTACCTCGCACGCGGTGGCAATGGAGTGGAAATATCCGGCAATGCCCAAACTTTCCAACGCCCGATCCACCAGCTCTCTGGAATTGCTGGTGGCAATTCCCAGCCGAATCCCCTGCCGAGAAAGCCATTTTAAAAAGGGCGCCGCTCCCTGCTTCAGCGGCACCTGATGGCAATACTTTTCATATGCCATTTGCTTCCAGCAGTCTTTGATCTCCTCCACAGTGAGGGGCAATTCAAAATGGCGGCTGAAATATTCGGCCGTTTCTGTAAAACTCATCCCCTCCACCTTTCGGCCCAAATCTTTTGGCACATCATAACCATATCGACCCAAAAATTCCTCATCCACTGCTTCCCAAACCCACATGGAGTCAATCAGCGTACCGTCCAAGTCAAAGATAACCCCCTTGACGTCCCCAAACATGGCGATTCCTCCCTTTCCTCACTGTCCCGCTTTCAGGGACACGCTTTCCTTTAATTGACGGATCTCTTCCTCCGTCAGGGGGCGGCAGGCTCCTGGCGCCAGCGTCTCATCCAGCGCCAGCGGTCCCATGGATAAACGCTTCAGATAAATTACTCTGCAGCCCACTGCCTGAAACATTCGCTTGACCTGGTGAAATTTTCCCTCCCGTATGGTGAGGCGGGCGCTGACGGTGCTTTCCAGGCAGAGAAGTGCAGGCTGCAGCTTCGTCCCGTCCCCCAGAGTCATCCCTGCGGCAAACGTATCAGCCGCTTCTCTGGGAATCTCCCTGTCAAGCTTTACATAATAAACCTTATCCACATGTTTCTTGGGGGAAAGCAGCTGATGAGCCAGTTCCCCGTCATTGGTGATCAATAGAAGCCCTTCCGTGTCCACATCCAAGCGTCCCACTGGAAAAAGATCCCGCCGTTTTCTCCCTTCCATGAGATCCAGCACTGTCTTCTGTCGCTTATCCTCTGTGGCTGTGATGACTCCGGCAGGCTTATTCAACATATAGTATTCCAGCTCAGCATAACCCACCGGCCGCCCCTCCAGCTCCACCGTATCCCGGCTGGGATCCACCTTCAGCTCCGGAGCCCATGTCGGTTCTCCATTCACCGCCACCTTTCCCTTGCGGATCTTTTCCTTGATCTGGCTCCTGGTTCCCATTCCCATATCCGCCAGATATTTATCCAGTCTCAGCAGCATTTTTCTGTTATCTCCTCTTCCTCGTTGCTTTGGAAATTCCACAGCCTTCCTCTTCCCATCACTGCCATCTCCATCCGGCCAGATACTTGTTCTTCAGCACGGTTCCGTTGGCCTTGGCAAACCCCAGGGGATATCCGTCCACACAGGCCAGATACCACCCTTTGGCCCCCATGTCCAAAAGATCTTGTGCCTGAATGGTCTCCCCCTTGAGATAACGGATCACCCGCTGGTCGGAACAGGGAAAATCCACGGTCTTCTTATACTGGCCCTTTTTCAGAGCCATGGCCAGCGCCTGACTGGGCTCGAATCGATTTTTTTTACACTCTCCCAGCAGCAGACCGGAGCGCAAAATCCTAAGCCCGGAGGTCTGACACGCTTCCTCCGGCATCAGCATCACCCGCTCTCCCCGTATTTGAATCCGGGATACATCTGCCTCCCAGTCCAGTTCCCGCCAAAACTCCATCAGTTCTGTCAGCTTCTCGGCCCGGGGATTGGCACCCGTGTCCAGGGCACCCCGCCCTGGCCTTTCTCCCTCCCCTTTTTTCAGCAGAGCCAGGAAATGCCCCTCTCCCCGCATCCTTTGTGGCCAAATACGCACACATTCCCGCAGCTGGCGGGGACCTCCCACCGTCTTTGGCATTCCCTCACCAAACCCCTCATACCGCTTCACCGGCACCACCGTCAGCTGGGGACATACCTCCATCATATGCATGACAGCCGCCTCATTTTCCATGGGGGAAAAGGTACAGGTGGAGTACAGAAGCATCCCTCCCGGCCGCAGCATCTGGAGAGACGCCTCAGTGATCTGTCTCTGAAGTTTTGCGTAAAACCCATTTCCATGCTCCAGCCAGCTTTTGATCACCGCCGGTTCTTTGCGAAACATTCCCTCCCCGGAACAGGGAGCGTCAATGAGGATTTTATCAAAATATTCATGGAATCGGCCCACCAGTTTCTGGGGATCCTCGCTCATGATCAGGCTGTTTTTCACGCCGAATAATTCCAAGTTTTTCAAAAGCGCCTTGGCTCTGGAATTGCTGATATCATTGCTGACCAATAGGCCAGTCCCTTTTAGCTTTGCCGCCAGCTCAGTGCTTTTTCCGCCGGGAGCCGCGCACACATCCAGCACCCGGTCTCCCTCCTCAATGGGCAACAGATTGGCCGGCGTCATGGCCGATGGCTCCTGAAGGTAGTACAGCCCGGCAAAGTAGTAAGGATGTTTTGCCGGTTTATCCCGCTCTCCATCGTAGTAATATCCGTTTTCAATCCATGGGATTCTTTCCACAGGGAACGGGCAGATACGTTCAAAATCCTCTGGGGAAATCTTCAGCGTATTAACCCGCAGTCCATATACCCGTTTCTGGGAAAAACTTTCCAGATACGCTTCATATTCCCCGCCCAAAAGCTGTCTCATATTTTCCTGAAATAATTCCGGCAGTGCCATGTCATTCTCCTCTTTCGTTCCTATTGCTTCTCAAAAGGTATTATTCTTCATCCGATATATCTGTGCCACATGCTCCAAATGGAAACTGAAGCGGCGCAGCTGCTCCATATCTCCCTGATTGTAAATCTGGAAGAACTGATCCTGCAACTCCATGACTTCCTCCTGGGGAGCAACCTTGTGAAGATTGCGCAGAGCATTGAGAATGTCGTGGACAATGTTGGCCTTTTCCCTAAAAGAAGTTTGTGCCTCTACAATCTCATCCCGAATGGACGACATCTCATTGTCCAGCTTTAATACCGCCTCCGACGCCGCTGTCAGCCGTTTGCTCAAACGGGTGGGCAGGTTATAATCGTACTTATATTTCATGGAGTGCTCAATGACCGCCCAGAAGTTCATGGCCAAAGTGCGGATCTGGATCTCCACCGGTATGGTATGTGTCTGAAAGGCCGTCTGCACCGGATACATCACCACCATATGATAGCTTCTGTACCCACTGTCCTTGGGGTGAGCCACATAATCAATCTCTCCCTTCACTTCCATATCAGATCTATTCTTGATCATCTCCACTACTTTATAGATATCGTCCACAAATTGACAGATAATACGAATTCCAGCGATATCCTCAATCCGTTCCGTGATCATCTCCATGGGCACGTTTTTCTTTTTTGCCTTGGCCAAAATACTGGAGATGCTTTTGACACGCCCAATGACATTTTCCACGGGACAGTATACGCCCTGATCCGAATATTCTTTCATGATGTGCTGAACCTTCAGCACAATCTCATCCACGGCCAGTTCGTAGGGATTCAATATTTCTTTCCAATTCTGTATTTCCATAATTCCTCTCATCCTGATTCCTGACCGTTCCCATTCCGCACAGTTCAGGATACTGCCCTGTACCCCCATATCTTCCTGTCCCACTGGAACGGTCACTGATTTTTGAAGCTAGTATATCATAGTTTTCCCGGAAATTCATCAATAATCAAAGGCGAAATTGTACTTTTGGGCATACCAGAGGATCCAATAGGGATTTACGCTCCGCTCTCCATCTCCCCCTTCGTCCAAATAGATTCCCATATGTAGATGAACCGGAAACAGTCCCACGGTTCCCTCCTCTTTTCCGTATCCGCTGTCCCCCATATAGCCCAGGAGCTGCCCGGCGCGCACTTCGTCTCCCTCCGAGAGCCCCGGCGCGTAGGAATACAGATGGGCATAGTAAAAATAGCCTCCAGAAGGAGAATATATGCCGATACGCCATCCTCCCATCTCCAGCCAGCCCATTTTTTTGATGATTCCATCTGTCATACTCACCACAGGATAGGTTCCCCGGTCATATGCCGCACCCATAATATCAGTGCCTTCATGCCGCCGTTCCCCTCCGTATGTTCTCTGCTCCATCCACGTATTGCCAAAAGACACCCACTCCCTACTTTTGTCTGTGCTGCGGGCCACAGGGAAGCATTCCACATCCTCCAAAATTGCCCGATAGGCGGCCTCGATGGCTTGATATGACAGATTTTCCTCCGTATTCAGGATCTCTCTCCATCTGAGCACATCTCCCGCATCCAGTGAACGAATCTCCCTCTCTGTGGGAGCGAACGAATAGCGAATCATGCAGACCGCCGCAGTCTCTGCCAAATCCAGTCCCGTTTCTTCTGCCAATTCTTCCATTCGTTCCAATCCATTTTCCCCAAACCGCATTTCCAGAAACGTTTCCTGTTCCACTGCCTCGGCGGACACCCCAGCCCAATGTGCGCGACTCCACAAAACATGGTAATTCACCGTACAGACCGCAGCCACCAGACAAATCATCATTCCCCAAGCTAAAAAAACGGCGGCACGTTTTACTGCTGTTGGCATTTCATCTCTCCCCACTGATATTGTTACTGATATATGCCCGCTTATACCACTTTATACATTTAAGGAACGACTCTTTTTCCAAATCCGTTCACGGCGACATTTTACCATGGCATACCAGTGGAATCTCGGCCTGGCAGCATCCGCAAACTATCTTCTCTATCATGATCCCGTCCCCTGGGGAATATAGTATAACAACGCTTGGCAGGTCGCTCAGACTTCTGGAGGGAATGGTGGCATCCGCCATGAAAAAATTTCTGCTTTCATTATTTTTATTATCTCTGTTTTTTTTGATCCTGTTTCTGCCGCAGTCCAGCATCGGCTTTGCTTCCCAGGGCCTCATTCTTTGGTACCAGACTGTGGTGCCCACCCTATTTCCCAGCATGCTGCTCTCCAGTCTCATGGTGGAGACTGGGGCGGCTTCCCTTCTCATGGGGCTCATTCACCCACTGCTGGGAAAACTGCTCGGCACATCGCCAGATGGAACATACTGCTTTCTCATGGGGCTTCTCTGCGGCTATCCCATGGGGGCCAAAACCTGCGCCGATATGATCCGCCGCGGCCGCATTTCCCGAGAGGAAGGCCGATATCTCATGGCTTTCATCCATTTTCCCAGCCCCATGTTTGTGGTGGGCTACATAGCTTCCGTCAATCTCATCCTTCCCACGTGGATTCCCATACTGGCTGCCGTGTACTTTCCCGCCATTCCCCTGTGTCTACTGTCCAGACACCGCTATTGCCCCACACCCACAGCATCTCCATGCCAGACATCCCACACTTGCTCTTCCGCCCGCGGCTCTTGTGCCGTTGCCGCATCCACTGCTGCTTCCGGCTCCGTCACTCCTGACATGCTGGACCGCGTTATCACCTCCGGCTCCGCTGTCATGCTGAAAATCGGCATATATATGATGATCTTCAACATCCTGGCCGGATTTTCCTCCATGATTTCCCTGCCGTCCTCTCTGCCTCTGGATCCAGATCTTTTCGCTCCCTTTCTGTGCGGTATTCTGGAGATGACCACTGGCATCCGCCTGGTTTCGCAAACCTCCCTGCCGCTTCTGACAAAAGGCTGTTTGATCTGTTTTTTTTCCTCTTTCGGCGGCATGTCTGTGGCCATGCAGATTCAATCTGTCCTGGGTGGAAGCAGCCTCTCTTTGAGACACATCCTACCATGGCAGCTTCTCCACGGCCTCTTGGCGGCCATGATCTTTGGCATCTGTTTCTTTTTTCTTATGTAAATAGGCGCTGATACCAAACATATATTTACATCACAAAAAGCTGTCACATTTTCATGCGGCAGCTTTCCGAAATCATACTTCTCATGCTATTTAATTTCCCTGAGCGGATTCTGACATGCCGTCTGTTGGGATCTGCTCCGGCTCTGGACTGGGATGCAGCTCTCTCCTGTTCTCTCTGACAATATCATAGCTGGAGCGAAGAGTACCTAAAAGTCCTTCATAACGGCTCTGGACATTCTCCATGGCGCTGGAAAGGATAATCTCCAGATTGTTCAGCTGATCATCCGTATAGGCAATGGATCCCTCCCTGATTCGGTTGGCGTCCTCCACCGCCTTATTGACAATCTCCTGTGCCTGTGCGTTGGCCTGGCTGACAATATCATTGGCTCGATTATAGGCCGTC
>CAJFUP010000128.1 GCA_904420225.1 uncultured Lachnospiraceae bacterium | reverse complement strand
TCAATCCATGATTGCCCTGTGCCTCATACTGCGTACCGGCTTCATTGGAATCAAATGTCCAGTACTGCGCGATGGCATCACCAATGCCGTCGGCGTCCGTATCCTTCAAATAATACGCAGTTAAACATGTCCTTGTATAATATCCTCTGGCAAATACCGCAAACGGCGTCTCACCATCCAGATATGCGGTGGCAGACAGGAAACGATCCACACGATTTCCGTATGTATCCCCCCAAGAGCCCACATTTCCGCGTGCCGGCACATAATCCACTGTATCAATAATCTTTCCGGTATCACCGTCAAACATGGTGAAGTACTCCGGTCCGTCCAAAATGAAGCCGCTGGTGTTGCGGTAGTCGTTTTCAGCGCTGATAACATTGGTGGGCAGCGCATCGCTATTGCATGCGCCCACATAGCCTGTTTCCATCAGACCTGCTGCGGTTCCGTCGCTGCTCTGATACGTAGTCGTACCATCAGCTGTCTTCACCGCGATCTCCGCCTTTCCGTCTCCATCATAATCCCAAACCTGGAACTGGGTATAATGCGCGCCGGAACGGATATTGACACCCATATCAATTCTCCACAGCAGTTTCGCTGCTCCGGTGGAGTAATCAATATCATAGCCGTCCAGGAATGTCTTTCCCGTATACGCATAACCGGAATTATCCTGCGCATTGCTGGGATACCATTTAACGATCAGTTCAAGAACGCCATCTCCGTCCAAATCCCCCACAGACATATCATTGGCTGAGAATGTACATGTGCTTCCATCCGGCATGGTCTCATCCGCCGGCGCAAACAAATTCAGCTCAAGATACTGCTGATTCCATGCGGTAGTTGTGGTCACATCACCTGTGCTGGCTGTGATGGTATACTGATCGCCGCCTTTTCCTCCCTCATCCACCAGGTTAGTAACCGACAACCCTTCGGCAATTGTCTCTCCGTTTCTCTGTACTGTAAAGGTGGTGGTCAGGTTATGATCCGCATCAAAATCTTTTTCGTAGCTTCTCCAGCTCAAATATACACCGCTGGTATACTCATTTCCTTCGCTGTCCGTTGCGGTTACGCGTTCCTCAGCTCCCGGATCGCCGGCCAAATCCATGGCAACTGCGGCTCTGTCCGCATAGGTCTCTCTGCCGCCCGGCACGAAGCTTCCGGAAACCGGTGTCTGGCAAACTTCAGACAATTCTCCCAAACCTGTCTTGGTGACTGCGGCAACCTTATAATAATAATGGATATTGGTGGCCACGTCATCCTCGTCGGTAAACTCTGTTGTCCTGGATTCACCCACCTTTGTAAATTCCTTGAATCCCTTATCACCTTCCGCCTTATCGGAACGGTAAATGATATACTTCACAGCTCCTTCCACTTCATCCCAGCTGAGAGTGATATAACGCTGAAGCTCTGTGGAATCTTCTGTGGGACTGATACAGATAACATTCTGCGGCGCAGCTGCCTGAGGTCCCTCTACTACAGTTTCCACTGTAATGGTATTGCTCTGCGCAGACTCGGTACCGTCAGCTGTCACACATGTCATATAGTATTCATATGTCTCGCCGATTTCACCGCTCATGGATCTGCAGTCCAGATCGCTGTCAATCAATTCCTGTGCCGTAAAGCTCTTTACAATAGAGAACTCAGTGTCCGTACTGTTTTTGCAGTAAACATTATAGGAAACCGCTTCTTCTACAGTATTGAATCCCAGCAGGAAACTTGCTGTTCCGTTCTGTTCGTCCACACTCAGTTCCGAATAATTGAGACCGGATGGAGCTTTCAACAGTTCTGTAATGGTAAAGCCATTGATATAAGGATTGGTTCCGCCCACTACCAAATTCAGCTGGCCGTCAATTACGCGGACAGTTCCTGTACACTCGCCCAGAGACTGCTTTGTGGAAATACTTCCCAGAGAGCTTCCCTCTGCCGTATAGGCAGGCTTGATGGTACTGGTTCCCGGAAGAAGATCCGCCGCATAGACTGTCACCTCATAGTCTCCATTGGGCAAATCAACAGCCAATTCTCCTTCGCCCAAGCAGAAATCATCCGCCATATCCGAAGAATCGGCATTGCCATTGTTTCCGCGGTAACGGCCATTGCCGGGACTCTTAATCCAGCCATAGCCCAGTTCTTCACTATACATCAAGCTTTCATTGATTCCAATCCAGCCGTCCATGGTTGGAGAGCTGCCATAATTGATATCAAAACGCCATCCGGCTGATTTGGTTGTCACTTCCTGATAGTCGGAAAATGTTCCCAAGCCCTTCTCATTGAAGCCCCGTACAGCGTATACGTACGTTTTTCCGCCTTCACACCCATTGTCTGTATATTTGGTGGTGGAAGATACCGAATACTTATCGGCATTGGAGAAATCCACGTCATCCGCCGTCATGCCCTCTGTTAATTCCTGGCGGTAAATATAGTACAGCTCCGCATCCGCGTCCGCATCCCATGACATGGACACACTGGATGAGCCGACAGAATTGATGGTGAAGTTCTTGATTTGTCCCGGAACATTTTCCGGAATCTTCATTACGATCTTGGAAGCCAAATCGGCCAGAGCGCTGTTCTCCTGTACGCCCTGCGCTACACACTGCGCAAACTTGTACGCTCCATAGTACTGGAGATGCGTAGAATCGTTGGCTCCACCGGCATAGTTTCCTTCATACTCACCCGGCTCCACAAAAAGGAACAACGATTTGGAGCCTTCGATGCCGAAACTATTGCAAAGAGCGATGGATCTCTGCGTCAAATCTATCAGAGCCACCTGGCGTTCCTGAGAAACCTTCAGCATTACCTGACGGTATGCTTCAAAATTGCTCTGGAAAGAATCCAGAGTTCCGTCTGCGTTGGTGGAATAGCTGTATCTGGCAACGGGTGTCACCAAGACAGGAGTCGCGCCTCTCTGAAGAGCTCCATCAATATAGACGTTAATCCATTTTTCAAAATCCTCGGAAGAAACGTATCTATTGGGTCTGGAAGCAGTGGCATCATTATGGCCCCATTGTACAAATACATAATCTCCCGGCTTCACATCCTCCAAAAGGTCGTCCAGCTTTCCCTCATCAATAAAAGACTTGGAGGAACGGCCGCCAATGGCGCGGTTTTCCACAATCACATTGACAGTCTCATACGTCTGCGCCTGGGAATACAGACAATCCTCGCATTCCCTTTCTTCCACCAGATCGCCGAAGAAATTGTGCAATGTCTGTCCCCATCCTGTCTGCGGATAGTAAACCTGGTCATATGTCTGCACTGTGGAATCACTGGCAATAAAGATGGTGGGTTTTTCCGCCGTCTGGTTTGTCGCCAGTCTTGTTACCGTCAAATGTGAAATATACGCTGTCTGCTGACCAGCTCCTCCAATGGAAGTGGCGCTGCTTTTGACAGGAAATTTCAAATTCAGCTGGCCGTCCACCACCACTGCCTGAACAGATTTTGTCACCGTCTCTCCTGGATTTACCACAATACTCGTCTTATCATCACCGGTGAAAGTAACTTCTTTTGTGATATCTTCTGTCTCAATATAAGCAGTGTAGGCGTTCTGTGTAGGATTGACAAAGGTCACATCCACTTTATAGTCCGCACTGGCCAAATCCAAATCCAATGTGGACGTATTTTCATATGTATATACGCCGTATCCAGTACTCTCTGTTTCCGTCCAAACCTTACTGGAAAACGCCAGATATCCCTCTCCATTCTCCACATATGTGCTGCCCGGCGCCTGCTTGCTGGCTTCTCTGGGCATATATACCCCATTTACCCAGCCGGGAGCGTCTGTATTGAACTCCACATCGCTGAACCCATATCCTTTTTCCGCGCTGTAGACATCTTCCTTCGTCAGATCCGTCCCCAGATTCCAGGAAAGTACCTGCGTATTTTCAGTAAAATCCCGATAATTTCCCTCAGCAAAAGCCGAAAGATCATGGTCAGAACTGCGCAGCGCATTGGAAGTATCTTCCACAGGAGTCTCCACCTGCTGTGCCGACTCTGTTGTTTCAGCGGCAGAAGATTCGATTTGTTCCGCGGAGTCTTCCTTCTCTTGGGCTGTCTGCTGTGTTTCCTCTTCAGACGGTTCGCTCTCATCAGCTGTCTGTGCCGTTTCTGAAGCAGCTGGTAGTGTCTCATCCGCCGCCATGGCGACACCAGCACTGCTCAATGCCGAACTGGTCAGCATAACCGTACCAAGGAAAACAGCTGTCAACTGTCTATTTTTCCTTTTTCTCAATTTTCTGCTTCCTCCTTATTTTGTCCATGCGCCCCGGGGCCAATTTCTCCGATTTCCTCCTTTCCCTCTGTTTATGAAAAACAGAGCATCCCACGGTCCCCTCGAGCCACGGCATGCTTTATAAACAATACTTTCGTATTTGTTTATCCTGCCCTATTCATACACCCTTTACAAAATTAACAACTGTATGAATGTTTTTTATTACTACGCTTCCATTTTAATCCAATGCCATTTCCATAACAACTCATTTAGAAGAAAAAATTGTGCAATTTCAACTATTTATCGCCAAAATTTTTATTCTTACAGTAAAAGTGCAAAACCTTTTTGTTATAGTATTTTTTTGAAGTGCAATTTTCCGTTCTGTCAATTTTTGCATTTTTGTAGATTTGGGGGAACAATTTTTACCACTTTTCCACAAAACATTTTTACAAATTTCAGCCCCATATCAAATTTTCAAACCACCTCACTGCCAAACGGCATGAGCGCCAATTTTGCCAGTTTAAAATGCTGAAGTCCAAAGGGAATTCCCACGATGGTGATACACAAGACACATCCCGTAACCAGAGATCCCAGCGCCAGCCAGATTCCGGAAACCAGAAGCCAGATCACATTCAAAATCATTGATCCCGCTCCTCCCCCATAAACCACCTCTTTCCCAAAAGGGAAAAATGCCAGCTTGGCAAATTTAAAGCACTGCATCCCCACAGGTATCCCCACTATGGTGATACACCACAACACACCGGACAGACACCAACCCAATCCAGACAGGCATCCCCCGAAAACAAACCACAACACATTTCCCAGGCATCCCATACGTATATCCTCCTTCCGTCCCGCTTGGGGACTCGTCATTTATGATGGGAAAGCCGCCCGCTTTGGACTTTCCCGTCATCTTCTATCATAAGATGGATTTGTTAAAAGATTCTCTGCTTTTTCTTACAATTTGGTGAAAGCAAAACCGTTGGAACTGAAAATCGGGAGGGGTTCAGCCCTCCCGATTTTCTCCTTCCGCTTCCCGGCATACCTCACAGGAAGTTCGCAGCGAATCCAAAAATTCCCTTTCCTTATCCGTCAAAACTGCATTCTTAAGCAAATCCGGCCGACGCTCCAGAGTCCGTCGGATGGACTGCTCCCGTCTCCACGCTTCAATATTGGCGTGGTGGCCCGACAGCAGCACATCCGGCACTCGTTTTCCCATGAAAACCTCTGGCCTGGTGTACTGGGGATATTCCAGCAAATTATCGTGAAACGATTCCACTTCCGCCGACACGTCATTATTCAGCACCCCAGGTATCAGTCGGGAAATACAGTCAATCATCATCATGGCCGGGAGTTCCCCTCCCGTCAGAACATAATCCCCCACAGAGAGAGAATCCGTTACGATCATCTCCAAAACGCGTTCATCTATTCCCTCATAATGGCCGCAGAGAAATACCAGATCCTCCTCTTTGGCCAACTCCTCGGCGATCTTCTGGTTAAACACCTTCCCCTGGGGTGTCATATACAAAACTCTGGGGCGTTTCCCCAGCCTGTCTGCCAGTGCCTGATACGCATCGTATACCGGCGGAGCCTGCATCACCATTCCGGCGCCGCCGCCATATGGATAATCATCCACTTTAAAGTGTTTATTGGTGGTGTAGTCCCGGATATTGATGGCTTCCACAGAAAGGATGCCCTTTTCCATGGCTCTGCCCAGGATGCTTGTGCTGCACCCATCCATGATCATCTCCGGAAATAATGTCAAAACATGAAAATTCATACTATCTCCATCCTTTAGTCCAGCAGTCCTTCCAGCACATGGACCAGCATCTCTCCTTTTTCCAGATCCACCTTTAAAATACAGGACTTAATGGCCGGAAGAAGCACTTCTTTCCCGCTTTCCATGCGGACCACATACACATCGTTGGCTCCCGTCTCCAGCACATCCGTCATCTCACCCAGAACTTCCCCTTCATCGGTGACAACCCTAAGTCCCATGAGATCCGCCACAAAATTTTCATCCTCCCCGCAGGGCCCGCTCTGTTCCTTGGTAATATACAGTTCGGTCTTCCTCAGCCGCTGGGCTTCATCCATGGAACCGCACTGTTTCAGCTTCAGTATGACAAATTGCTTGAAAAACTTCACGCCCTCAATATCTGCTGTCCTTTCTTCTTTTCCGTCAAACAAGACGACCGTTTTCAACCGTTTAAATTTCTGTGGGTCATCTGTGGTGGGGTAAACCTTCACTTCCCCCTTGATTCCGTGGGGAGACGTGATCACTCCCACTCGCAACAAATCCTCCAGCATATCGCTCCTCCTGATGCCATCTGTGAGATATAACAGAAAACGTGCACACCCAGGTTTTACTATACCCAAATGTACACGTCCGTTTGTTACTCAATTTCAACAATAACCTTTTTGTCTTCTCTTGACGCGGCAGCCTTTACCACGGAACGGATCGCCCTGGCGATACGTCCCTGTTTGCCGATCACCTTCCCCATATCGGAAGGCGCTACTTTCAAAGAAACAACCAGACCTTTTTCTGTCTCTTCTTCTGTTACCACCACTTCATCGGGAAGATCCACCAGCGATTTTGCAATCACTTCCACTAAATCTTTCATCCCAACTCCCATCCGCCCGCGGCGGGCACGTAAACCCCTTGCTGTCATGAAAACAGCTGCCTATGGCATCAATTATTTCTCAATACCAGCGATCTTCAGAAGCTTTGCCACTGTGTCTGTGGGCTGAGCGCCTGTGGAGAGCCACTTCTTGGCTGCTTCCTCGTTGAATTTGATGACACTGGGATCCTTTGTGGGATCGTAGATACCGATTTCTTCGATAAATCTACCATCTCTTGGGGAGCGAGAATCCGCTACTACTACTCTATAGAAAGGAGCCTTCTTCTGTCCCATTCTCTTTAATCTCATTTTTACTGCCATTTTTATTCACCTCCGTGTATTTTCAAAAAATATATCCAGCTTTCTCTTTGAGAAAAGCCTGTTAAAAGGGAAGTTTAAACTTGCCTCTTTTACCTTTTCCGCCCATCATGCCAGGAATCTGCTTCATCATTTTTCGGCTCTGATCAAACTGCTTGATCAGACGATTCACCTCACTGATATCCACGCCTGCCCCTCTGGCAATCCGGTTTTTTCTGGATGGATTCATCAAATCCGGGTTGGCCCTCTCCTGTGGTGTCATGGAGAGAATAATAGACTCAATCCGGTCAAACTGGCGCTCATCCACCTCCGGCATATTTTTCAGTTTTCCCATTCCCATGCCGGGGAGCATCTTCAGAATTTCGCCGAATCCTCCCATTTTCTTCATCTGCTGCATTTGCTCCAAATAATCATTGAAATCCAGCTGCGATTTTCTCAGCTTCTGCTCCAGTTCTTTGGCCTTTTCGGCATCCACCTGGGCTTCCACTTTTTCGATGAGGCTCATGACATCGCCCATACCCAAAATACGGGAGGCCATGCGATCCGGATAAAACTGCTCAATATCGCTGAGCTTTTCCCCCGTACCCACATAGAGAATGGGTCTGCCTGTCACCGCGCGGATGGAAAGGGCGGCTCCGCCTCTGGTATCGCTGTCCAGCTTGGTCAGCACCACGCCGTCGATCCCCACCTTCTCGTTGAAGGTATTGGCCACGTTGACCGCATCCTGACCGGTCATGGCATCCACCACAAGGACGGTCTGATCCACATGGACCGCCTCCTTGATCTCCACCAATTCCTCCATCATTCCCTCGTCGATGTGAAGGCGTCCGGCAGTATCAATCATCACAACGTTTTCCCCGTTCTTGGCGGCATGTTCCATGGCCGCTTTGGCGATGTCCACTGGCTTGTGGTTTTCGCCCATGGCGAACACTTCCACACCCTGCTTCTCACCATTGATTTGCAGCTGTTTAATGGCCGCCGGGCGATATACATCACAGGCCACCAGCAAAGGCTTCCTTCCCTTTGCCTTCAGCTTTCCGGCAATCTTTGCCACTGCGGTGGTCTTACCGGCGCCCTGGAGACCAGCCATCATGATTACCGTTATCTCATTTCCCGGCTTCAGGGCAATCTCTGTGGTTTCAGAGCCCATCAGCTTGACCAGCTCTTCATTTACGATCTTGATCACCATCTGGCCAGGGTTCAGACCGTTCATCACATCCTGACCAACAGCCCGCTCCTGCACTGCATTGACAAACTGCTTCACCACTTTGAAGTTGACATCCGCTTCCAAAAGCGCCATTTTCACTTCTCTCAGAGCGGTTTTCACATCCGATTCGCTCAGGCGCCCTTTTCCGCGCAAATTTTTGAACACGTTCTGCAGTTTATCCGCCAAGCTCTCAAAAGCCATAGATAACTCTCCTTATTCTTTGCCCTAAATCTCATCCAATACCTGATGATATAACCTGGTGATCTCCGGAAGCAGCGTCTCGTCTTTGGACGCAGAATACTCCATGACAATCCGATACATCTCCTCCACAGACTGTCTCGTCTGCCGGAAACGCTGAATCAGATGAAGTTTTTCCTCATATCCAGTCAGGATTTTATCACATCGCCTGACCAGATCGTGGACTCCCTGCCGACTGATTCCCTGCATTTCTGCCACCTCACTCAGAGACAAATCATTGAACACCACATCTTCATAAATGGCTTTCTGATGATCCGTCAGGAGTTCACCGTAGAAATCGTACAGCAATGTCTGTTCCACTATCCTCTCCATCTGCTTTCTCCGTTTCATCCAAATTCCGTGTGTCCACTGCCGCGCAAAAACTCCCGGTTTCAGCCACCTTACGTATCATACACGAAGCGTTTCTGTTTGTCAAGTATTTTTTCTTGACAGTTTTAAAACTTTTCCTACAGAAAACATTCCAAAACGCAAAAAGCCAAATCTTGATTTCATGAAAACGAATTCCCTGAAATCGAATTTGGCTCTTTGTCCTTCAGTGCAGTTGGCGGGACTTGAACCCGCACGAGCGTAATGCTCACATGAACCTGAATCATGCGCGTATGCCAATTCCGCCACAACTGCT